>DATFUE010000100.1:0-5124 GCA_035261165.1 Myxococcota bacterium | reverse complement strand
CCGGGGCCGCTCGCGGTGATCGCGATCGTGATCGCCGGCTTCGCGCTGACGATCTTCGTGTTCCACCTCTCGCGCATCGGCCCGGCGCTGCGCCTGCGCCGCGAGGCGATCTCCGACGAGACCATACGCGCGCACCTCGCGCACGTGAACGGCGAGAACGGCAGCGCCGTGCTCTCGCAGGTCGCGCCCGCCGCAACCCACGGCTGAGTTGCGCGACTCACAGAGGCTGATCGCGGCGCGTGGGCTGCGCGGCTTTGCCGACGGCGCAGTCAGCGTGGTGCTCTCGACATATCTGCTCGGTCTGGGTTTCTCGGCGCTCGAGGTGGGAGCGCTCGCGACCGCGACGCTGGTCGGCAGTGCCCTGCTGACTCTCGGCGTCGGGCTCGCCGGCGGTCGCTTCGCGCCGCGCCACGTGCTGCTCGCGGCGTGCGCGCTGATGGCCGCGACGGGGCTAGGATTCGCGGGGGTCGCGGCGTTCCTGCCGCTGTTCCTGATCGCCTTTGCGGGCACGTTGAACCCCACCGCGGGCGACGTCTCGGTGTTCCTGCCGACGGAGCAGGCGCTGCTCGCGGAGTCACCCGACGTGCGGACGCGCACGGCGACGTTCGCGCGCTACAACGTGGCGGGTGCGCTGCTCGGGGCCGCGGGCTCGCTCGCCGCGGGCCTGCCCGAGCTCGCGGCAAAGCACCTCGGGGTGCCGCTCGCGAGCGGGCTGCGCTCGGTGTTCGTGGGCTACGCGCTGGTGGCGCTGCCGCTGATCGCGCTGTATCTCGGCCTCGGCCCGGCGGCGGCGAAGCCGCGGGAGGCCTCGCTGCGCGCGCCGCTCGCGCGCTCGCGCGCGGTCGTGCTGCGACTCACCGCGCTCTTCTCGCTCGATTCCTTCGGAGGCGGCTTCGCCGTCCAGGCGATGGTGGCGCTCTGGCTGCAGCAGCGGTTTTCGCTCTCGCTCGCCGAGCTCGGCGCCTTCTTCTTCGCGGCCGCGACCCTGTCCGCGCTCTCGCAGTTCGCGTCCGCGTGGCTCGCCGCACGCATCGGCCTGATCGAGACGATGGTGTTCACGCATCTGCCGGCGAACGCGCTGCTGATCGCGGCGGTCTTCATGCCGACCGCGCCGCTGGCGCTCGGGTGTCTCCTGATCCGCGGCGCGCTCTCGCAGATGGACGTTCCCGCGCGGCAATCGTACGTGATGGCGGTCGTCCCGCCCGAGGAGCGCGCGGCCGCGGCCAGCGTGACCAACGTGCCGCGGAGCCTCGCCTCGGCGCTCGGCCCGTTCCTGGCCGGGGCGATGCTCCAGCACAGCTCGTTCGGCTGGCCGCTCCTCTGCGCCGGCCTACTCAAGATCGTGTATGACCTGCTCTTGCTCTGGCAGTTCCGCCGGGTGACTCCGCTCTAGCGCGGCGCGAGTCATGCGATACGATCGCGGCATGGCGAAAACCAAGAAGAAGCTGAAGAAGGCTGCGGGGAAGAAGAAGCCGGCGACCAAGAAGAAGGTCGCCGCGAAGCGGAAGAGCGCGCCGAAGAAGAAGGCCGCGAAGCGGGCGGTCGCGCCGACGAAGAAGGTCGCCGCGAAGCCGGCGTCCAAGCCGGCGCCGGCGCCTGTCGCGAAGGCGCCGACCCCGATGCCGGCTCCGGCCCCGAGGCCCGTCGTGGCGAAGCCATTCGCCGCCCCGAAGCCCGCCATGCCAAGTCCCGCGATGCCGAAGCCCGCGATGCCGAAGCCCGTGCCCGCGGCGCCGGCCCCGTCGAGCGGCGGAATCTCCGCCGCCGACGTGAACCTCGGGCACGTCGCAGCCCTGCGGCCGCGTACACACACCGGCTTCAAGCCGGAGGCCTTCCAGGAAGCCAAGCGCGCACTGGTCGACGTGCGCTACGCGACGATCGAGGAAGCTGCGCGGGCGGTGGCCGAGAAGGCGGTCGAGCTCAGCAACGAGAGCGGGCCGGACCCCTTCACGGCGTCCTAGCGCGCGAGTTCCTCGAGGTCAGGCAGGTGGAACGTCTTCCTCGATCAGACTGAATTCCCGCCCCTCCGGGTCGCGCAGGAGTGCGGAGCGACCGAACGACTCGTCCTGGATTCCGCGAGTCACTCGGGCGCCGGCCGCCGTGCACCGCGCCAGGGCCTCGTCGAGTTCGTCCACCACGAAGTCGAGGTGGAACGACTCGCCGTGCGCCGGCTGCGGAGCGTCGGGCCGGAGCAGGGCGAAGCGCGAGGGACCCATCGGGAATGCGCACCAACTCGGACCGAATGACTCGCCCTTCGTGCCGAGCGCAGCCTCGTAGAAGCGGATCGACGCGCCCAGCTGCTCGCTGAGCGCGTAGACGATCATTCGGGTAGCCATTTGCCCTCCTTGTCTGCGAGCTCGATCTGCTCGCGAAAGATCTTCTCCACCAGAGCGCTCAGTGACTCACCGCGCTCGATCGCGAGGTGCTTCAGCTCCTTCACGACGTCGCAGGAGAGGAAGACGTTGAACTGTTGTTTCTCGATCCCTGCCTTGCTTCGTGCCGCCATCAGTTCGCAACATGGGGTTCGCGCGCCGCAACCTGGAGACTCCGGAGCTCACCCTCAGCTATCTGGAGGGACCGAAGTCCGGACCGCCCTTGGTCTGGCTGCACGGCGTATCGGGCCGCGCGCAGCGCTGGGGCGAGCACATGGAAGCGTTCGCAGAGCGCTGGCAGGTGTTCGCGCTCGATGCGCGCGGGCACGGCCGTTCGGGCCGCACGCCGGGGCGCTATTCCTGGCTCGATCACGCCCGTGATCTGGACGTCTTCTGCGCGCAGTGCTCACACAACCGGCGGCGCTGATCGGCCACTCGCTCGGCGCGATGCAGATCGTGAAGGTCGCCGCGGACTCACCCGCGGCGGTCGCGTGTGCGGTGTTGGAGGATCCGCCGCTCTACGCCGGTGAGCGGCCCGAAACCGACTTCACGCAGTTCCGCCTGATGGAAGGCGCGGCCCGTTCCGGGATGAGCGTCGAGCAGATCCTCGCGCTTTGGACGGCGCCGCCGTGGATGGGCCAGGCGCTGCAACGCGAATACGTCGGACTCACCGAGCTCGATCCCGAGAACTTGACGGTCACGATCGATCTCGAGGCCACGCGGGGATTCGACGTCGATGCACATCTCGCGCGCGTTTCGTGTCCCACCCTCGTGATCCGCGCAGGCGGGGAGGGCGGGGCGCTCCCACAAGCGGATCTCGATCGGGGATTGAGTCACCTGGCTCGGGGGATCGGAGTCGTCATCCCGCGCTCGGGACACCAAGTACATGCCGAGCAGAGCGCCGCGTTTCGCAGGGCGGTCGAGGATTTCTTGCGCGTCCGCGCGGCATGAATCAACGCAGCTGCGGATCCGAGGTCTCGGAGAGCTGAATCTCGCGATGGCGCGCGAGCGCGCGCTCGACGTGCCACGAGCTCTCGGCGAGCAACACCGCGCGGTGATCGCGGTCTTCGACCAAGCGCATCGCATCCGAGTAGCGCAGCACGTCCGGATCGTACGTCCCGTGCACCCAGCGCGCGATCTTGTACGGCAGCGGCGTGAGTCGCAGCTCGACGCCGTACTCCGACTCCATGCGGTGTACCAGCACGTCGAACTGCAGCGGACCCACCACGCCGAGGATCTGCGCGGCGGTGCCGCTGCCCGGGTCGGTGAAGATCTGCACGGCGCCCTCCTGTGCGAGCTGGTCGAGGCCCTTGGCGAGCGCCTTGCGGCGCTCGACCTTGGCGACCTCGACGCGCCGGAAGTGCTCGGGCGAGAACGTGGGAATGCCGCCGAAGGCGATGCGCCCGCTGGTCGAGAGTGTGTCGCCGATGCGGAACACGCCGGGGTCGAAGAGTCCGACCACGTCGCCGGGAAATGCCTCGTCGACCTCCTCGCGGCCCTGCCCCATCAGCAGGCTCGAGTGCGCCAGGCGCACGGGTTTCTGGGTGCGCGCGAGGATCGCGTCCGCGCCGCGCGCGAAGCGGCCCGAGCAGATGCGCAGAAACGCGACCCGGTCGCGGTGATCGGGATCCATGTTCGCTTGAATCTTGAACACGAAGCCGGAGAACTCGTCGCGCACCGGGTCGATCGGACCCCCGGCGGTCTCGCGCGCGGAGGGGGAGGGCGCGAGCTCGAGGAAGCGCTCGAGGAAGGGCAGCACGCCGTAGTTCGTGAGCGCGCTGCCGAAGAACATCGGCGTCTGGCGGCCGGCTCGAACCTCGAGCGGCGCGAACTTCGCGCCCGCGCCCTCGAGCAGCTCGAGCGCGTCGCGCAGCGGCGCGCTGTCGGGCATGCCTTCCACCTCGCGTTGCTCGACGAAGGTCGTGCCGTGCCTGCCGCCCGAGAAGTACAGGGAGCGGTTCCCGAGCCGGTCGTAGATGCCGCGGAACTCACTGCCGGCTCCGATCGGCCAGCTGAGCGGAATCGCGTCGATCTTCAGCACCTCCTCGATCTCGGTCATGAGCTCGAGCGGGTCGCGGCCGTGGCGGTCCATCTTGTTCACGAACGTGAAGATCGGGATGTGGCGCAGGCGGCAGACCTCGAAGAGCTTGCGCGTCTGCGCTTCGACTCCCTTCGCCGCGTCGATCAGCATCACGGCGGAGTCGGCGGCGAGCAGCGTGCGATAGGTGTCCTCGCTGAAGTCTCTGTGCCCCGGCGTGTCGAGGATGTTCACCCGGTACCGGAGCGTGGGTAGGGTGCCCGCGCGGCCTTCCGACGGATTCCAGTCGAAGTGCATCACGGAGCTCGACACCGAGATGCCGCGCTGCTTCTCGAGCTCCAGCCAGTCACTCGTCGCGTAGCGCGCCGCGCGCTGCGCGCGCACCGCGCCGGCCTCGCGCACCGCGCCGCCGAACAGCAGCAGCTTCTCGGTCAGCGTGGTCTTGCCGGCGTCGGGGTGCGAGATGATCGCGAACGTCCGGCGCCGCTCGACCTCGCTCGCCAAGCGCCGCGCTCCAGCTTCCATCGCGCTTCTCGCCTCCCTGGCGTGGCTGGCAATTCCGGGAGGCGTGTGGATACCGGAAAGGCGCGCCGGATCAAGGGCTTTTGCGATGTCGCCGATGCTTCTCCCGCACCCCTCTTTTGGGCGCGAGGCGGAACGAATGGCGGCGGGAGCCCGGAGAGCGGGCGGCTGGATCAAGTTCGTGGATCGCCT
>DATFUE010000099.1:0-11882 GCA_035261165.1 Myxococcota bacterium | reverse complement strand
GTTCCGCCGCACGATCACCTCGAAGCCCACGCCGAGCGACGCGAGGTCGGCGTCGATCTCGCCCTTCTGCTTGGATTCGTTGAACACCTGGCCGTAGTCGCCGAACGCCGCAAGCACGAGGTCCCAGTCGGGCAAGTGCTGGGACCCGTCGGGGCCCAGGCGGAACGCTCCGAACCACGGAAGCTGCACGGGGTCGAGCGTCATGAAGCCGAGCGGGACGTGATAGCGGTACTCGAGGCTGCCGTTCACGAACGAGTCACCCGAGACGATCGACTGCGGATAGCCGCGCACCGTCCCCACGCCGCCGAGCACGCCCTCGACTTGCGGGATCACGCGCGTGCCGAGCGACGTCTGCCCGGCGAAGCGCCAGGCGAGCTCGTGAGTCATCTCGTACGCGTGGAGCGGCCGCGGATAATAGTAGCGCGTCCCGTGAAGCCACGGCTGCAGGAACACCGACCCGCCGCCCTCGGCGGAGAGGATGCGCCAGTCCTGCGACAGGTCCAAGCGGCCGGCCTGCGAGAACGCCAGCATGTCCTGCGAGTTGGTGCCCGCGATGGCGGGCACGCTCTGCTCGAAGCCGACGCGCCCGCGCACCCGCGCCGTCGACCACGAGCGGTCGAGCGTGACTCCGAGCGAGGGCACGAAGAACGGCATGTCGTTGCCGCCGAATGCCTTGTCGATGTTCACGACGGAGACCTGCATCCAGCGCGCGCCGAGATAGCCGTCGACGAACAAGCCCGGCTCGGCGATCAGGCTCTGCAGCAGCGCGCCGTTCGCTTCCCACTGCGTGCCGCTGAACTTGATCGAGCCGCCGAACTGGTCGGCGTTGTACGTGCTCCAGCCCCCGCCCACGCGCCAGCGCGTGCTCTCGAGCACGGGGATGCGGCCCTCGTAGGAGCCGTTCACCGCGTTCATCTGCGAGCTGAAGCCCGAAGTCATGTAGTCGAGCAGCAGCACGTCGTCCTGCCCGGTGAGCTGGTAGTCGGCGAACCCGAAGTGCTGCCGGTCCTTGCCCGTCCCGGGGGTGCCGCTGTTCGAGTAGTCACTCGAGAGGGTCCAGGGGCGATCCTCGGCGACGAGATAGTCGAGGTTCACGACGCCGGGGGTGAGGGTCGGAGTCACCACCACGTCGACCATCCGGCCCGGGTGGCGATTCAGGTCGGCGAGATACGCATCGAGCTTGCGCTTGTCGAGCGGGTCGCCGGCGCCGACGGGCTGGAGCGGCGAGCGCTGCGCGATCTCTTCGCGATCGGTCGTCGGCTCCGCGGCGACCGAGGGACCCGCCGCCGCGATCTCGGGCGCGCGAAACGTGCGCACCGATTGGACTCGGCCGGTGTGCACGACCAGGTGAAGGTCGGTGCTGCCCTCCGCGCGCACGTCGCCGCCGGTCTCGGCGTCGATGTCCGCGGGCGACGGCGCGACGTACACGCCCATCATGCCGCGTGCGCCGAGCTCGGTGACGATCTGCTCGCACAGGTCCTGAAGACCGGTCGCGTACACGGGCACGGGCTGGGACGCGCCGAGCTGCGCGAGCTGGAACCAGACGTTCTTGCCGCCGCGGCGCGCGCCGACGTAGCCGTCCGACGCCTGGCCGAGCGCGTAACTCGCGTCCACCAGCAGCTCGATCGGCGGCTGCAGCGGATGCTCGTTCGCGTAGCTCAGGTGCACGCGGCCGATCCAGTAGCGCGGGCCGTCGGTCTGGGTGTGCTCGCCTGCTGGTGGGTCGGTCGGAGTGAAGCTGGCGCGCGCGCTGCCCGCGGCGAGACACACGAGCGCGAGACAGCCGAGCGCGAGACACACCGCGGGCGCGGAGGTCGCGCGACCCGGCAGGCGAACGCGCATCCTCTCTCCCCTCAATGAGCCTTCGACCCGGAACAAGCTCGGGACCGAGCCTTCGCGCCGGCGTCGAGCCCCCGAACCGGCGCGCGTACTGTAAACCGAACCGGCGCCGGACGCAGCCGGCAGGCGCGGCCACTTGGGAGTGACGTTCCCGGAGCTTTGGTGGCGATTAAACGCCTTTCAACTCGGGGGCTTGCGCCGCATCGCGCACAGCGGTGCGCAGCCCGTGCGCAGCTCGGCGCGCTAGCTCGATAGACCGGCAGCGCTTGCGAGCTTCGCGAGGGTGTCGGCGAGCTTCGAAGTGTCCGGCCCGCCGGCCTGCGCGAAGTCGGGGCGGCCGCCGCCCGTGCCACCGAGCTCCTTGGCCAGCACGCGCACCAGATCACCCGCCGAGAAGCGCCCGATCAGGTCCTTGGTCACGCCGAGCGCGAGCGCGGCCTTGCCCTCGTGCCTCACGCCGAGGAGCACGATTCCGGAGCCGATGCGCTGCTTCAGCTCGTCGACGAGCCCGCGCAGCTCCTTGGGCGTCGCGTCCTCGACCTCGCTCGCGAGCAGCTTCACGCCGCCGATCTCGCGCACGCTCTGCATCGGGTCGGAGCTGCCGCCGCGGCGCATCTGCGCGCGCGTCTTCTCCAGCTCGCGCTCGAGCTCGCGCTCGCGCTCGAGCAGGCGCGCGACGCGCTCCGGCAGCTCGGCCGGCGCGCTGCGCAGGAGCTCCGCCGTCTCGCGCAGGGTGCGGGCCTCGCGGCGCGCGTACTCGAGCGCGCCGAAGCCGGTCTGTGCCTCGATGCGCCGCACGCCGGCGCCGATCGCCGACTGGGCGACGATGCGGAACGAGCCGATGTCGCCGGTCGCGTGCGAGTGCGTGCCGCCGCACAGCTCGGTCGAGGGGCCGAAGCGCACGACGCGAACGCGATCGCCGTACTTCTCGGTGAACATCGCGATCGCGCCGGCCTCGAGCGCCTCGCGGTACGACTTCTGCTCGACCTTGGCGCCGTGGTTCTCGAGGATCAGCGCGTTGACGCGGTCCTCGACGGCGCGCACCTCCGCCTCGCCGAGCGGCGAGTCGTGGGTGAAGTCGAAGCGCAGGCGCTCCGGCGCGACGAGTGACCCGGCCTGAGTCACCTGCGGGCCGAGCACGTCGCGCAGTGCCCAGTGCATGAGGTGGGTCGCCGAGTGATTGCGCACCGTTGCGGCGCGCGCCGCGGCGTCGACGCGCAGGGACACGCTGTCGCCGACGGCGAGCCGGCCGAGGGCGACGCGACCCTTGTGCACGACCAGGCCCTCGACGGGCTTCTGGGTGTCTTCGACCTCGATCTTGCCCTCCGGCCCTTCGATGGTGCCGACGTCGCCGACCTGCCCGCCGCTCTCCGCGTAGAACGGAGTCGCGTCCACGATCAGCTCGACCCGTTCGCCTTCCGCGACCTGGTCGACCCCGGCGCCCTCGCGCAGGAGCGCGCGGATCTGCGCCTTCCCCTCGAGTGAGTCGTAGCCGGTGAAGCTCACCGGATGCGCCGCGAGCGCGTTGTAGACCTCCGCGGGCGCTTCCTGGCCCGAGCCCTTCCAGGCCGCGCGCGCGCGCTCGGCCTGCTCGCGCATCGCCGCGTCGAACGCGGCGCGGTCGTAGTCGAGCTGCTGTCCGCGCAGGATGTCCTCGGTGAGGTCCGTCGGGAAGCCGAAGGTGTCGTAGAGCTTGAAGACGACGTCGCCCGAGAGGCGTGTCTCCCGCGCGCGTTTGGCGCGAGTCACTTCTTCGTCGAGCAGCTGGAGGCCGCGGCCCAGCGTCTTGCCGAAGCGCTCCTCTTCCTTCTTGATCGCGTCGACGACGAACGCGCGCCGCTTCGCCAGATCCGGGTACGCCCCGCCCATCTCGTCGATCACGGTGTCGACGACCTGATGCAGGAACGGCCCCTCGACGCCGAGCAGCACGCCGTGGCGCGCCGCGCGGCGCAGCACGCGGCGCAGCACGTAGCCGCGGCCCTCGTTCGAGGGCAGCACGCCGTCGCAGACCAGGAACGCGCAGGCGCGGGCGTGGTCGGCGACGACGCGCAGCGAGACGTCGCTGTCCGGGCGCGCGCCGTAGCGGGTGTTCGCAAGGGCTGCGGCCTTGTGGATCAGCGGCTGAAACAGGTCCGTGTCGTAGTTGCTGTCCACGCCCTGCAGCAAGCGAGTCACTCGCTCGAGGCCCATGCCGGTGTCGATCGACGGCTTGGGCAGCGGCACGCGCGAGCCGTCCGCGCGCTGCTCGAACTGCATGAAGACGAGGTTCCACAACTCGACGAAGCCGGGGCCCGAGGGATCGTCGCCGGCCGCGAAGCGCGCGCGGTCGGTGATCAGGTGAATCTCGGAGCACGGCCCACACGGGCCGGTGTCACCCATCTGCCAGAAGTTCTCGTCGTCGCCGAGCTTGAAGATGCGCTTCGGGTCCAGGCCGATGCGGTCGCGCCACAGTGCGTACGCCTCGGCGTCGTCCCGGTGCACGGAGACCACCAGGTCGTCCGGCGAGAGCTTGAAGACCCGGGTCAGCAGGTCCCAGGCGAACTCGATCGCGTCCTTCTTGAAGTAGTCACCGAAGGAGAAGTTCCCGAGCATCTCGAAGAACGTGTGGTGACTCAGCGAGCGCCCGACCTCCTCGAGGTCGTTGTGCTTGCCCGAGACGCGCATGCACTTCTGCGACGTCGTCGCGCGCGTGTACGGCCGGCGCTCCTCGCCCGTGAAGACGCGCTTGAACTGCACCATGCCCGCGTTGGCGAACATGAGCGTCGCGTCGCCCTGCGGCACCAGCGACCCCGACGGCTGCACGGAGTGCCCGCGCTCCGCGAAGAACTGGAGGAATGCCGCGCGTATCTCGTTCCCGGTCATGGCGCGACAGGATAACAGGGGCCGAGGCGAGAGCCGCCTCGGGCGGAGCGAGGTCAGGTCAGCTCAGAACCGGTCGATCTTGAGGTCTTCGTCGTGCTCTTCGGTGAGCGAGATCTCCTCGTCGACCTTGGCTTCCTTGTCGAAATCGTCCCAGGAGCTGTCCGAGGTGCCGGAGATGCCCTTGAAGCGGAGCGCGAAGTCGTCGGGGTTGGACACGTGGAGCAGGGCCTCCTCGTACGTGACCAGGCCCGCCTTCACGTGCTGCATCAGCGACTGATCGAAGCTCTGCATGCCGTAGGTCGTGAAGCCCTTGGCGATCGCGTCGTTGAGCTCCTTGGTCATCTCGGGGTCGGCGATGCACTCGCGCACGCGCGCCGATGCGACCAGGATCTCGACCGCGGGTATGCGGCCCTTGCCGTCGGCGCGCGGGATCAGCCGCTGGCTGATGACGCCTTTGATGATGCTCGCCAGCTGCAGCCGGATCTGCGGCTGCTGGTGCGGCGGGAAGACCGAGACGATGCGCGTGATGGTCTCCGCGGCGTCGATCGTGTGCAGGGTCGACATCACGAGGTGGCCCGTCTCGGCCGCGGTGAGCGCGGTCTCGATGGTCTCGAAGTCGCGCATTTCACCGACCAGGATGACGTCCGGATCCTGGCGCAGGGCGGCGCGCAGGGCGGTCGCGAAGCTGTTCGTGTCGACGCCGATCTCGCGCTGATTCACGATCGAGCGCTTGTCGCGGATCAGAAACTCGATCGGGTCCTCGATCGTGATGATGTGGCAGGTCCGGTTCGTGTTGATGTAGTCGATCATCGCGGCCAGCGTGGTCGACTTGCCCGAGCCGGTCGTCCCGGTGACCAGGATGAGGCCGCGCGGCTCCAGCGCGACGCGCTCGACGACCTTCGGCAGCACGAGCTGCTCGATCGTCTTCACGCCGAACGGAATCACGCGGAACACGATGCCGACCGTGCCGCGCTGCATGAACGCGTTCACGCGGAAGCGGCCGAGGCCGGCGATCGAGTACGCGAGATCGACTTCGTGGAACTTGTCGAAGTGCGTCTTCTGGCCCGGCGTCATGATCGCCGTCGCGATCCCGTGCAGGTACTCCGGGGTGAGCCGCTCGCCGTTCTTCAGCGGAACGAGCGCCCCATCGACGCGGAATAGCGGCGGCAGCCCCGCTTTCAAGTGGATGTCTGAAGCGTTGCCCTTGATCGCGATGGTCAGGATGTCGTTGAGTTCCATTCCCGCCGGGCCCTTCCTCGCGCGGATGCGCAAGGTGCACTTGCGGGTGGATCGTCCCGGCCGTCGGCCTTCTTGAGGAGGCGAGCTACCTCGTGCTGCTGCTTGCCCTACTCGGCTTCCGGCTCCTCCGCCGCCGCGACCGCTTCGCCGACCGGGACCTTCTTCTTGATCCCGGCGTTCGCATAGACCAGCTCGGCCACGCGCTCGTACACGTCGGGGTTGGCGCTGAGGAACGCCTTCGCGTTCTCGCGGCCCTGCCCGATGCGCGTGCCCTCGAAGCTGTACCAGGTGCCGCTCTTCTCCAGCAGACCGAGCTCGCTCGCCAGGTCGAGAATGTCGCCCTCGCGCGAGATGCCGTGGTTGAACATCAGGTCGAACTCCGCCTGGCGGAACGGCGGCGCGCACTTGTTCTTCACGACCTTCACGCGCGTGCGGCTGCCGATCGACGTCTCGCCGTCCTTGATCTGGCCGATGCGGCGCACGTCGAGGCGCACGGAGGCGTAGAACTTCAGCGCGTTCCCGCCCGATGTGGTCTCCGGGTTGCCGAACATCACGCCGATCTTCATGCGCAGCTGGTTGATGAAGATCAGACACGCGTTGGAGCGCGCGAGATTTCCGGTCAGCTTGCGCAGCGACTGACTCATGAGCCGCGCCTGCAGGCCGACGTGCTGGTCGCCCATCTCGCCCTCGATCTCGGCCTTGGGCACGAGCGCCGCGACCGAGTCGATGACCACGATGTCGACCGCGCCCGAGCGCACCAGCATGTCGGCGATCTCGAGCGCCTGCTCGCCGGTGTCGGGCTGCGAGACGAGCAGCTCCTCGACCGAGACACCCAGCTTCTTGGCGTACGAGACGTCGAGCGCGTGCTCCGCGTCGATGAACGCCGCTACTCCGCCCTTGCGCTGGCACTCGGCCACCGCGTGCAGCGACAGCGTCGTCTTGCCCGATGACTCCGGACCGTAGATCTCGACGACGCGGCCCTTCGGCAGGCCGCCGATGCCGAGCGCGATGTCGAGCGACGGCGAGCCCGTCGAGATCACCTGGATCTCGCGGTCCAGGTGCTCCTGGCCCATGACCATGATCGAGCCCTTGCCGAACTGCTTCTCGATCGAGGCGACCGTGAGGTCGACGGCCTTCTGCTTGTCGTCCTTGGATGAAGTCGATTGCCCTCGCGACATGTTTCTCTCTCCTAGCTCTCTGGGGCGAATTCGTTTTCGGATGGGTCCAAACCCGCGCCGAGCGGGAGATGGGCCAGGGGGACGTGACGAGCGCCGTCGGGGGCGAGACGACTCTCGTAGAGTACGACCTCCGCGACGGTCCAGGGGACCGAAGTCGGCGGAGCGAGTTTCTCGATCTCGACGCGCGCGGGCTCGCGCAGTCGGCCGAGCGTGAGGTGCGCCGAGAAAGGGCGGCGCTCGCGTTCGGCGCCGGCGACGCGCGCCGCCGAGTCGAGCTTGCGCGCGAGCTTCGCGAGCGCAGCGGAGCCGCGGGCTACGCCGAGCCAGAGCACGCGCGCCTCGCGCGCGCTCGGGAACGCACCGAAGCCCGCGAGCGCGACCTCGAACGGCGCGAGCGGCGCGAGCTTCGCCCCCGCGCGCGCGACCAGCGCGTCGACCCGGTCCTCCGCGATCTCGCCGAGGAACTTCAAGGTCAGGTGGTGGTTCTCCGCCGGCACCCAGCGGACGTCGCCCGGCACCGCGCGGCGCAGCTGCTCGACCGCTGCGACGGCGCAGCTGCGCACTTCGTCGGGCAGCGCGACGGCGAGAAACGCGCGCACGCGGTCGCTCACTGCCGCGCCTCCTTGGCGCTGACCAGGCGCGGGAAGGTCTCGGCGCTGATCGGCAGGCCGAGCAAGCGCCTCCGGATCCAGTCGAGCGCGAGCTGACTCGCCAGCTCCTTGTTGCGCGCGCGATCCGTCATGAGCTGATAGCGGTGCGCGATCGTGCCCGCGCCGTCGGCGAGCGCGAGCCACAGCGTGCCCACGGGCTTCTCGGCGCTGCCGCCGTCGGGCCCCGCGACGCCCGTGGAGGCCAGGCCGATGTCCGCGCCGGCGTGCTTGCGGACGCCCTCCGCCATCTGACGCGCCACCGGCTCCGACACGGCTCCGTGTTGCGCCAGCGACTCGGGCGCGACGCCGAGCGCGCGCACCTTGGCGTCGTTGGCGTACGCGACGACGCCCTCGAGCAGATACGCCGAGCTGCCCGGCACGTCGGTGAGCCGGCTCGCGATCAGTCCCCCGGTGAGTGACTCGGCGACGGCGATGGTGCGCTTCCGCTCGCGCAGCAGCGCCGCGGCGACCTCCTCGAGCTTCTGCTCGCCGGCGCCGACCACCAGATCGCCGAGCCGCGCGCGCACCTCGCGCTCGAGCAAGTCGAGGCGGGTCTCCGCCGTGCGCTCGTCGGCAGCGCGCACCAGGATCCGGACCAGGTTGTCGGGGAACTGCGTGCGAAAGCCGATCACCGCGTCGGGATCGCCCTGCGCCAGGTCGGCCAGCATGCGGTCGAGGTTCGACTCGCCGATCCCGAACGTGCGCAGCAGGCGCGCGCGCACCACCCGGCCGCGCCCGAGGCGCGCGGAGATGCGCGGCGCGACTTCCTCGTCGAGCATGCGATACAGCTCGCGCGGCACACCGGGCATGAAGAAGAGCTGCGTCGGCGGCTCGCCCGGCGACGGCGAGGGAACGTCGAGCATGAAGCCCGGCGCCGTGCCGATCGGGTTCGGCAGGATCTCCGCGCCCTCCGGAAAGTCGGCCTGCTTCGCGTTGTTCTCCGCCATCTCGCGGTTCCCGCGGCGGAAGAACGCGCGGATCTGCTCGAGTGACTCCGCGTCGCGCACGAGCTTTCGCCCGAAGGTCCGCGCCGCGATCTCGGTCGTGAGATCGTCGCGCGTCGGCCCCAGCCCGCCCGAGACCAGCACGACGCGCGCGCGCGCCGCCGCCTCGCGCAGTACCTCTTCCATGAGGCGCGGCTCGTCCGGAACGCTGACGTGGCGCGTGGTCTCGAGCTCGAGCGCCAGCAGGCGCTGCGAGAGATGCGACTTGTTCGAGTCGACGATCTCGCCGCGCAAGAGCTCGTCGCCGATCGTGACCACCCAGACCGGCTCGCGCGGGCCCGCGCTCACGCGGCGCTCCCGAGGAGCAGTCGCCACACGAGCTGGCCACCGAGGTTCGCGTACGCGCCGGCAACGAGATCGTCCGCCATCACGCCCAACCCGCCCGGAAGGCGCTCGGCGGCGCGCGCCGGGTACGGCTTCCAGATGTCGAAGATGCGGAACAGGAGGAATCCGACGCCGGCGACCTCTGGTCGCGCGGGGAGCCAGGCGAGCGAGACCAGCATGCCCGCGACCTCGTCGATCGTGATCCGGCCGTCGTCATGGCTTCCCAGGATCCGCTCGGCGCGGCCCGCCGCCCAGATGCCGACGCCCGTGACGGCGGCACAGGCGAGCGCATAGGCGAGCGGCGAGAGCCCGATCAGGGCCGCCCAGAGCGCCAGCCCTACCAGCGCGCCTACGGTTCCGGAGGCCACCGGCGCATAGCCGGAACCGCCACCGGTCGCGAGGGCGAGAATGAAGATTCTCATTGAATTCCAAGTACTTCTGCCCCTGGGATGCTAGGTCGCGCGGAGTCGGGGTGTCAAGGAAGCGAATAAATAGCGAAATTCGCTCTTCGCGCCAACCCGCTGCCGTAAAGCTGCCGCCGCCCGGCGACGATGACTCGCGGTGGAGGTCCAGGCGGCGAAGGGTGTATGCGGCGGAACACGGCCTCCGCAGATGATCTCGCCCCCCTCGTGCTCGAGCTGGCGCGCGCGGCGCGCGCCCGGCGCGTGCACCCCGTCGGCCATCCGGTAGTGGTCGACGCGCTGCAGCGCGGCACGGCGGTGTGGCGCGCGCTCGCGGGCGCGGACGGCGAGGTCACGCTCGACGTTCGCGACACGGCACTCTCGATCGCGGAGGGCGCGCGGCTCGCGTGTCCGGGCGCGGCGGAGCTCGCGGGTGACCTGCGCGCGCACGGCGTCGCGAAGCTCCGGCTGCGCAGCCAGGCGCAGGCCCAGGACCTGTCTCACCTGATCGAGATACTGACTCGCGCTCCAGCGGAGCTCGTCGCCGCCGGCGGCGCGCGCGAGGCCCTGCGCGCGACCGGCGCGCGCGGCGTCGAGCTGGCCGGGGTGACACCAGACGGTGACGACGGAGCGGCCGACAGCGCCGGAGCCGGATCTTACGTCACGCAG
This sequence comes from Myxococcota bacterium, assembly GCA_035261165.1. Taxonomy (GTDB): domain Bacteria; phylum Myxococcota_A; class UBA9160; order SZUA-336; family SZUA-336; genus VGRW01. Next base: position 1,716 of record DATFUE010000099.1, on the reverse strand, counting down.
CACGTCTCGGAGCTGGTGCGGCTGCTGGCCGAGCTCGAGCGCTGCGACGACGTCGGCGGCTACAACCTGCTCGCGAACAAGGTCGGGGCGTGCGTCGAGGTGCTCGTGCGCGAGAAGCGCTGCGTCGACGGATTCCGCGCCGCACTGGTGTTCTGTCGCCACGCGACCGACGCCGCGGCTCGCTCGGACGCGATCCGCCGCGAGGCCTCCGACCGGCTGCGCCGACTCGCGGTCAGCGCGGAGCTCCTCGCGTCCATCGTCGAGCAGGCGTGCACCGCGACAGGCCTGGCGAGCGTTCAGGCGACTCAGGTGCTGATCGCGATCGGCGCTCCGGCAGCGGGCGTGCTCCTGCGCTACTGCGCCGAGACACGCGACTCATCGCGCGAGCGCGCCGCACAAGTGCTGATCGCGATGGGCGACAACGTGCTCGCCGCGGTCGTCGACGACCTGCGTGACGGCTCGAGCGAACGCGCGCGCCGCGCCGCGCGCATGCTGGGCGAGATGCAGAACCCCGGCGGCGTGCAGTTTCTCGCCGACGCGCTGCGCGCTCCCGACCTCGCGCTCGCGCGCGAAGCGGCCCGGGCGCTGGCCCGGATCGCGACGGACCCCGCGGCCGCCGCGCTCGTTGCCGGGCTGAAGCTCTCGCCTTCGATCGCCGAGACCTGCGCGGGCTGCCTCGGTGGGCTGCGCCAGGGGGCCGCCGCCCGAGCCCTGGGGGAGCTGCTCGATCTGGAGCGCGACGTTCCCGACGGCCTGCGGCGCGAGGCGATCCGGAGCCTGGGACGACTCGCGAGCGCCGAGGCACTGACCCGGCTCAAGCGCGTGCTCGACCACGCGCCGCTTCTCGGGCGCGCACGCTTTCGCCCGCTGCGCGTCGCGGCTGCGCAAGCGATCGGGCAGATCGGCGGCGCGATTGCGCTTCAGACACTTCAGCCGCACGCGCGCCGCGGTGACCCGGAGGTGCGGCAGGCGTGTCAGGAAGCGATCCGCAGAGTCGAGCGGGCGGTCAGAGAAAAGTGACCTCCGTCGCCGGGCGCTTCGCGGCCGACGGCTATCATCTGGGCGTGCGCACGCTGGCCTTGGACTATGGCGAGCGCCGGATCGGGGTCGCGATCAGCGATCCGACCGGCGTGATCGCTCAGCCCCTGGAGACGATCGCCGCCTCGGCGGGCGGGCGGGACGCGCTCGAGCGCATCGCGGAGCTGGTTCGCGCGCACGAAGTCGTGCAGATCGTCGTCGGCCTGCCGCTGCACATGAACGGGCGCTCCGGCCCCGAGGTGGAGCGCGCGCGCGCGTTCGGCGAGCGCGTGCGCGTGCGGGCCGGCGTGGCGGTCGACTATCTGGACGAGCGCTGGACGTCGCTGGAGGCCGAGCGCGCGCTCGACGAGGGCGGCGTGAAGCGGCGCGATCAGCGCGGCCGCGTCGATCCGATCGCCGCGGCGCTCCTGCTGCGCACCTGGCTGGAGCGGAAGCGCCCGTGATTCGCGCGGCTCTCGCCGCGGTCGTGCTCGCGGGGGCGGCCGCCGCCTCGGCGCTGTATTTCGCCGCGTCCGCGCTGCGCGAGCCGGCCGATCCTGACGGCGCGCCGCGCGTGTTCTGGGTCAACGCGAGTGAGTCGCTCGAGCCGGTCGCTGTCCGCCTCGACGAGGACGGGCTCTTGCCGCAGCGCCCATTCTTCGGGCCGCGCGTGTTCGCGCTGTACGCGAAGTGGAGCGG
>DATFUE010000098.1:0-7261 GCA_035261165.1 Myxococcota bacterium | reverse complement strand
GCAGCCCGAGCGCTCGCTGGATGCCGACGAACCTTAGGCGTACTCGCCGGGTGAGGAGGCGCCGACGACGCGCGGGCGGCGCGCCTGATTGTTCTTCGTTCGGCTCCGCCTCACTGCGCGCGCCTTCGGCGCTTGCGGGGCTCGGCTCAGGACGGTCTTCGCCTCGCCACTCCTCCGCGGTTGCGGGTAACATCCCTATATGGACGAGAGCTCACGGAAGCAGAGGACGACGCGTGTCCCGGAGGGGCGCGGCGAGCGGATCGCGCGTCTGGCGGGGATGCTCGCGGGGATCGCCGGTGAGTCGGCGCTCGAGGCGCTGCGCCGCGTGGCCGGCGCGGGCGAGCGCGACTCCTCGATCCTGCTGACCAGCGCGAACGCGCGCCGCGTGGCCGACACGCTCGCGGATCTGCGCGGCGCGGCCATGAAGCTCGGCCAGCTCCTGTCGCTGCAAGGCGACGACCTGCTCTCACCGGCGCTGCGCGAGACACTCGCGAGCCTGCAGAGCCATGCGCACTTCATGCCCGAAGCGCAGGTGCGCCAGGTCCTGGCGCACGAGCTCGGCCGCGAGTGGAAGCCGCGCTTCGCGGCGTTCGACTTCGAGCCGCTCGCCGCCGCGTCGATCGGGCAGGTGCACGCGGCGACCGCGCGCGACGGGCGCGACCTCGCCTTGAAGCTCCAGTACCCGGGCGTCGAGCGCAGCATCGACGGCGACGTCGACAACCTCGCGCTGCTGCTGCGCGCGCTGCGCCTGGTGCCCGCGGGGCTCGACCTCGACTCGGTGCTCCCCGAGCTGAAGGAAGAGCTGCGCCGCGAGGCGGACTACGGGCGCGAGGCGCGCAGTCAGGAGCAGTACCGCGCGCTCGTCGGCGACGACCCCGGCGTGCTCGTGCCGCGCGTGTACGCCGACCTCTCGACGCACCGCGTGCTCGCGAGCGATCGCGTGCGCGCGCTGCCGATCGAGGACCTGCGCTCGCCGGCCCACCCACAGCGCCTGCGCGACGAGATCGGCGCCAAGCTGCTGCGCCTGGTGTTCCGCGAGCTCTTCGAGTTCCGCTTCGTGCAGACGGATCCGAACTTCGGGAACTATCTGTACGAGCCGAAGCACGAGCGCGTCGCGCTGCTCGACTTCGGCTCGGTGCGCAGCTTCTCGCGCCACTTCACGGATCACTACCGCGACCTGATCGCGGCGACGATCGCCGGTGAGCCCACGGACGTCGAGGAGCGCGGCCGTGAGCTCGGCCTCCTGCGCGGCGACGAGAGCGAGGAGGCGCTCACCGCGTTCGCGAACCTGTCGATGCGCGTCGCCGAGCCGCTCGCTCAGGCGGGGCCCTATGACTTCGGCGCGGCGCAGCTGGCGCGCGAGGTGCGCGAGCTCGGCGTCGAGGCGTACACGCGCCGCGGCCTGCACGCGCCGCCCACCGAGCTGATCTTCCTGCACCGCAAGCTCGCCGGCACCTATCTCCTGCTCGCGCACATCGGCGCGCGGGTCGACTGCGGGCGCATGTTCGAGGAGTTCGCCGGGTGAGCGAGCGCTGCCCGTGGGCGGAGAAGGATCCGCTCTACCTTCCGTACCACGACCAGGAGTGGGGCGTGCCCTCGCACGACGAGAGACACCTGTTCGAGATGCTGATCCTCGAGGGCGCGCAGGCGGGCCTCTCCTGGCTCACGATCCTGCGCAAACGCGACGGCTACCGGCGCGCGTTCGACGGCTTCGATCCGGCGCGCGTCGCTCGCTACACCGAAAAGCGTCAGCTCAAACTGTTGGCGGATCCGGGAATCGTGCGCAATCGGCAGAAGGTCGCCGCCGCGGTCACGAACGCGCGCGCGTTCCTCGCCGTCGCCCAGGAGCGCGGCAGCTTCGACCGCTACCTGTGGAGCTTCGTCGGCGGCAAGCCACGGCAGAATCGCTTCCGCTCGCTCGCCGAGGTGCCTGCGCGCACGCCCGAGTCCGACGCGCTCTCGAAGGATCTCGCCAAACGCGGCTTCAAGTTCGTCGGCTCGACGATCTGCTACGCGTACATGCAGGGGGTCGGGCTGGTGAACGACCACCTCGCGAGCTGCCCGCGCCACGCCGCGGTGCGGGGCTTGCGCTCGACTTGAACTGGCGCCGGGTCGCGCGCGCCTCCGACATCCCGCCGGGCGACGTGCGCCGCGTGGTGTTGGAGGGGATCGAGATCGCGCTGTGCAACCTGGGCGGCGAGTTCTTCGCCGTCGACGACGTGTGCACGCACGCCCACGCGAGTCTCTCCGAAGGCGGGCTCGTCGGCGACGAGCTCGAGTGTCCGCTGCATGGCGGCTGCTTCGACCCGCGCAGCGGCGCCGCCAAGGGGGGGATCGTGACCGAAGACCTGCGCCGCTTCGCGGTGCGCGTCGACGGCGACGACGTACTGATCGCGCTCGGCGACGGCGCCTAGCGCAATCGGCGCAGCAGCCCGGGGACCGGACTCGCTGCGGTCGAGCCGCTGCCGATCGACTGCCGGAACGCGGTGCCGAAGTCGGCGTCAGCGATGTTCTTGTCGACCGTGAGCGGCGCGGGGAGGTCCATGGTCGGGTAGGCACCGCAGGCCTCGCCGCCGTCGCAGATCAGCTGGTCGTTGTCGAGGTCGCTGCCGGCGATCAGCAGGTAGTCGCCCTGCGGGATGTTCTCGAACGAATACGGATACACGCCCTCGGCCACGGGCAGCGCGACCTCGGAGATCGGGGCGAGTGACTGTGCGTCGACGAGCAGCACGTAGTGGAAGCCCGCGTCGGAGGTCGTCGCCCCGCCCACGCGCATGACGACCGGGATGTGCGCCGTGCCGCCGCTCGAGACGACGTCGATGGTCGCAGCATAGCTCTTCGGGCTGAGCCCCATGCGGTCGACGCTGGCGCGGTAGCTGCCGAGACCCGCGCCGTCGACGCTGACCGGGGCGAGCGACAGCCAGGGCGCCGAGCCCGCATTCGCGACCGACACCGAAGTCACCGTGAGTGGATCGCTCCCCGCGTTCGCGACGTTGAAGTCGAGCGCGTCGAGCGAGAGGCCGAAGTTGAGACCCGACGGAGTCACACTGAGCGGCGTCGCCGGTCCGGTGTCGGGCGCCCCCGCGGCGATCACCGCGGCGCGGGCGTCGATCAGCCCCCAGCCGGTGCGGTCGTCGCGCCCGGGCGCGCCGATGTCCTCGGTGAGGCTTCCGGCCGCGAGCAGCGTGTCGATCGTCGCGGGCGAGATGGTCGGATCCACGGAGCGCATCAGGGCGAACACGCCGGATACGTGCGGTGTCGCCATCGACGTGCCCTGATAGAACGCGTAGACGAATGCCAGGGGCGAGACACTGTCGTCGGCCAGGGTCGAGAGCACGCCGTCGGCGTAGCCGTCGCCGTTCCGGTCCACCGACGTGTCGCCGCCGGGCGCGGCGACGTCGACCTTGGAGCCGAAATTCGAGTACGGCGCGGGGTTGCGGTTCAAGTCGACGGCCGCGACCGAGACGACGTGGTCGTACGACGCGGGAAACGCGAACGCGCTCGTCGCGTCGTTGCCGGCCGCGGCGACCACGATGACGCCCGCGTTGTACGCGTCCGTGAACACGGCCTGCGCGATGTCGCTGTGACCGCCGCCGCCGAGCGACAGGTTGATGACGTCCGCCGGCTTCGGCGGCAGCGTACCCGAGTCGTTCTCGAGGCCGGCCGCGTACTTCACGCCCTGCAACACGTCGTACTGCGTTCCGCCGTTTACGCCCAGCACGCGGACGGGCATCACCTTCGCGCCCCAAGCCACGCCGGCGACGCCGATGCCGTTGTTCGTCGCCGCCGCGATCGTGCCCGCGACGTGAGTGCCGTGGAACGAGCTCGCTCCCGCGCCCGAGCCGCGGTCGCCTGGATCGTTCGGGTCAGGGTCGATGCCGTTCCCGTCGCGTGCGCGCGCGCCGTCGCTGATGAAGTCGTAGCCGGACACGAGCTGCCCCTGCAGGTCGGGGTGATCGAGGCGCACGCCGGTGTCGACGACGGCGACGACCACGTTCGGGTCGCCGGTCTCGATGTCCCAGGCCTGGGGCAAGTGAATCAGCGGGTAGTGCCACTGAAGTGTGTAGTAGGTGTCGGCGGGGACGAAGCTGGGGCGCATGATCGTGTTCAGCTCGACGGCCTCGATCTCGGGCCGCTTGCGCAGCTCCTTCAACGCGAGCACCGTCTCGCGCCGCGCAAGATCGTCGGCCGACTGCGCCTCCGCCGTGAGTCTCTGGCGCTCGCTCGCCGCGCCGAGCGCCTGGAACGCCGCGGCCTTCGCCGCGCCCGCCGCGGGCAGCCGCACGAGCAGCTCGCGCGACGGATCGCCGGCCAGCTTCTCTAGGCCGAGCTCCTTCGGCAGCTCCGGCTTCGCATGGCGCAGCGCGCCCAGCGCGCCGCTTGCGCCGGCCACCGGCTGGCCGCGCAGCTTCACGATCAGCTGACCGGGCACGAACTCGACGTCGGTGCGCTCCGCGCGCGCCGCCGCCGGGGGCACGGTCTGGCCGATCGACAGCGTGTACGTGCCGCCGCAGTTGCACCCCGCATACGGATACACGTCGATGAAGTAAGTGCCGTCCACCGGCGCCACGATCAGCTCGATCGAGCCGGTGCCCTCCGAGTAGATGGGCATCGCGATCGCCTGGCCGCTCAACTTGAGCTCGAGATCGACCAACGACGGATCGTCGCCGAGCACGAGCACGACGACCTGACCCGCGCGCAGCGAGACGAGATACCGGTCGTCCGGATCGCCGCCGCCAAACGCGTTCCCGGTCGGGCCCGCGTGACTCAGATTCACGTAGCCGCCGACGGTCGCGGGCACGGGCAACGGCTGGGCTGCGGTGTTGCTGTCGTTCGAGACCGGCACGGTGGACGTGTCGTTCACGTCGGAGTCGACGAACGACGACTCCGCGGCGAAGATCGTTCCCGCGACCGAGAACGAGCCGTTGCTCGCGCGCGTCATCCGCTCCCAGAGCGAGGCCGCTGCCGCGAGCGTGTCGGCGATCGGGTCGGCGTCGACGCCGTCGTACACGACTCCGTGTCTCGTGCCCGAGAGGAGCGCGCTCGCGAAGCTCTTCTCGAGCTTCAGGCGCGCGTCGTCGAGCCGGATGTCTCGCCGCCCCGCGTCGGCGTCCCTGCCGAACTCGATCTCCGCGCTGAACGCGCGCTCCGCGTTGCTTCCGGACGCGCCCATCCGCTTGGCGCGCAGCTTGCGGTCGGTCGTGTTCGCCAGGTCCACGTCGCCCGCGATGGCGCCCACGATCGGATCGACGTCGCCCGCCGCGATCGAGAGGAGTGAGTCGACCGGCATGCGCAGGGCGCACTCGAGGCCGGCCCTCGCCGCCTTCGCCGCAGCGCCCGCGTATGCGTCGCGAAAGCGATCCTCGGCCTTGACGAGACATGCGAAGGGATCGAACGAGAGCTTGTCGAACGCGGTCGCCCAGCAGTCGTAGCTCTGTTTGTAGAGCTTGCTGGCGGCCGCGAGCTGTCGGTGCCTGCAGATCTCCCGCGGGTCGGCGGCCTGCGCGTGCAGCGCCATGCCCGTGACCGCGACGAGAACGACAGCCGAGACTACCGCGCGCACCCCTCCGCGGCGCGGCGCCGAATCTCCCACGGGCGGAGGAAAGCGCGGCTCGAGATCTCCGTCAACGTCGCCCACGCGGGGCGTATCGTCAGATCCCCGAGCCTTCCTCTTCGTAGCCGGTGTGAATTCCGCACTCGCGGTTTTCGGGCTGCTCCCACCACCAGCGGCCGGCGCGCTCGTCCTCGCCTTCCTTGATCGCGCGCGAGCAGGGCGCGCAGCCGACGGACGGATAGCCCTTGGCGTGGAGCGCGTTCACGGGGACGGCGTGCTTGTTCACGTACGCCCAGACGTCGGCCTTGGTCCACGTCGCGAGGGGGTTCAGCTTGATGCGCCCGTCGTGAACGTCGTCGATCTCGACCGGCGCGGTCGTCGCACGAGTCACACTCTGTTCCGGCCGCAGGCCGCTGATCCAGGCGTCGAGGTCCGCGAGCGCGCGATTGAGCGGCTCGACCTTGCGGATCCCGCAGCAGAGCTGGCGCTTCTCGGGTGACTCGTAGAAGAGGTTCATGCCGTGCGCGCGCACCATCTTCTGCACGCGCTCCGGGTCCGGGAAGTAGACCTCGACCTCGACTTCGTAGCGGTCGCGCACGCGGTCGATCAGGTTGTACGTCTCCTGCGGCAGGCGCCCCGTGTCGAGCGTGAAGACGCGTGTCTTCGCCGGGTCGATCTGGTGCATCATGTCCAGGAGCACCATCCCGTCCGGCGAGCCGAAGCTGGCGGACAAGGCGATCCGCGGGAAGAAGCGCTCGAAGCCCCAGTGCAGCACTTCTTCGGCGGACAGCTTCGCGAGACTCCCCGAGTGGATCTCCTCGAGCACCTTCGGCGGGATCTCGTGCTTGGCCATCTCAACTCCTCGCGGTCCCGACCTGAGCCCCGAAACCAGTCTACGGGGGTCGGAAATAGCCGCGCAAGCGCCCTCAATTTCCGAGTGTTCTGACGGGAATTGGCGCCCTCAGGTTTCCATCGGCATCCGCCGTTGCCCGGGAGCGTGCGCCATCCCCTTTCTATTGGTCGCATGGGCACCCTACCCATGCTCCCGACTCGTGATCGCATGGGCACCCTACCCATGCTCCCGACTGGTGATCGCATGGGCACCCTACCCATGCTCCTGTCTTATCTGGGCTTTTGTTCAGGCTTGGGTGCAGCGATGTTGCTCTGCGCCTCGCCGGCGACGGGGGCGGATTCCGCCGAGCCCGCGCGTTACCGCGCGGATCTGTTGCCGGCGGTCGAGGCGCGGACCCCGGAGGAGGTCGAGCTGCTGTTCGCGCCCGGAAGCCGGCCCTGGCCGGAGGCGGTGCGCGCGCGCTTCGGCGAGCGCGTGCGCGCCGAATGGCCGGTCGACCAGCGCTTTGGCCAGGTGCTCGCCAGCCTCGGCCTCGACCTCCGCTGGCCGCTCGTGACGGCGGAGCGGCGGGGAGCCGTGCTCGTCCCGGTGGTCGAGGCCGGGCGGATCGCGATCGACGGTCAGCTGCTGTTCCCCGCGGCGCGCGGGCCGAGGCGGGTCGTCGTGCTGATCGACGCCTCCTCGAGTGCGAACGCGCTCGGCGACTTCGCAGGGGCGGATGGCACTCACGAGCGTGTCTCCGTGCTCGAGGCGGAGCGGCGCGCGCTCGAGCACCTGAGCGACGGATTGCGCGGCGACTGGCTCGAGTTCGGCGTCATCGCGTTCGGCGAGACGACCTGGCCGATCGTCGAGCC
>DATFUE010000097.1:0-8013 GCA_035261165.1 Myxococcota bacterium | reverse complement strand
AAACGACGTATTCGCGAATGACATGAACGTCGCCTGCAAGGCGGGCGACGCGAAGGTGATCTGCGCTTTTCCCGACGTATGTCTCTCGCCGCCGACGCCGCCCGCCGGGCCCATCCCGATTCCCTACCCGGTGACTTCGATGTCCAGCGACACGACGGACGGCTCGGGGACCGTCGTCATCAACAACAAAGAGGTCATGCTCAAGGACAAGTCCTGCTACAAGAAGTGCACCGGGGATGAGGCGGCCACGAAGACGCTCGGTATGGGAGTCGCGAACGCGTCGCTCTCCGGGAAGGTGTACTTCAAGATGTGGTCGATGGACGTGAAGTTCGAAGGCGAGAACGTCGTCCGCGCCTTCGACATCACCACCTCGAATCACCAGAGCGAGATCGGAAATGCATCGGTGCCGATGGTCAACTCTGAGCGCATGGGCTTCGCGACGCTCGACGAGTGCAAGGGCGTCGACAAGCAGTTCGAGCTGGTGCCGTACGAGAGCACCGACCCCGCCACCGGCAAGAAGGACCTGAGCTGCAAGCGCTCAACGCCGCCGACGACGGGCCACCACCTGATCCCGGGCCGCTGCATGGAGTTTGCCCCGGGCGGCAAGTACCCGCCCGGCTGCTCGCATGCGAGCGCGCCCGTGATCTGTGTCTCGGGCACCTCCCAGTGGACGGGCACGCACAAGAAGCTGCACGCGAAGTTCGACCCGGTCGAGTTTGCGCACGCCAAGAAGCCGCCGAAGGGCAAGATGACCTACAAGGCGGCTCGCGACGCGGCGGCGAACTCGGTGGGGGCGGCCAAGTCGAGCGGTCAAGTCACCGACAAGCAGGGTGAGTGCATCAAGGCGCAGCTCGACAAATACTACAAGAACTGCTTGAAGAACGCGGACGGCTCCATCGCGCTCAACTCGCAAATCAATGCCTCGAGCTCGGGCATCCCCGCGCAGGTCCTCTGAGAGAATGGCGACGCGGAAACCGCGCGCGATGTACTTCAGCGGGGTCGCGGCTGCCGGGAAGGCGCGCGCCGTGGTCGCGGGCCATCTCTGGGCGCACGAGCAGAGCGGCGAACAAGTCACCGCGGCGCATTTGATCGAGGGCGGGGAGTGGCGGTCTCTGCGCGGCTACACCGGAATCGTACACGCGGTTCGCCACGACCCCGGCGCGCGCTTCGAGTTCCTGCTCGCGGAGCGCGCGGGCACCTTGTATCGCGTGAGCGCGGCGGCGGAGTTCGAGTTCGAGACGATCTCCGAGACCCGCGAGGGATTCGTGATGGATCTGCGCAAGATCGGAAGCCATTGGTACGTCGCCGGCGGGCAGCGCCAGGTGCTGCGCAAGGAGGGCTCGCGCTGGCGCGGGATCGACGACGGAATCCTGGTGCCCACCGACGAAGGCCATGCGCTTCTCCTGCAGAGCATCGCCGGACCCACGGAGCAAGACATCTACGGCGTCGGCTCGGGCGGCGCGATGTTCCGGTACGACGGGCACCGCTGGCGCGAGCTCGAGTCCCCGACCGACTACGATCTCGAGCGTGTGCTGTGTGTCTCGGAGGACGAGACCTGGATCTGCGGAGAAGGCGGCTCGCTCTATCGCGGCGATGGCGATACCTGGCGGGCGCTCCTCGAGCCGGCGGAGGACGTGACGTTCTGGGACATGGCCAGATTCCGCGACCGGATCTACGTCTGCACCGACAAACAGCTCTTCGTGATCGACGACGACGAGCCGACTCCGGTCGAGATCGACGTCGACGGCCCCCTCGAGTTCTATCGCCTCGACGCGGGTGACACGGACCTCTGGGCGATCGGCGGCGAGTGCGTGCTGCAGTTCGACGGACGTGTCTGGCGTCAACACGTCTGTCCGGACAATACCTGAGGATAAGTCTCGAAGCTCAGCGCCCGCGATCCACCGCGAAGGTCTCGAGCTCGACGTCGGGCCCGCGTCCCTCGGAGGTTACGCAGACTCGCAGGTAGGCGTCGCGCGCGCCTTCGAGGTCGGCCTCGGCGAGGACCTCTCGCAGGCTCAGTGTGTCGATCGGTCGGCCGCGCCTCCAGCGCTCCGCCGCCGAGAAGCCCCTGTGGATTCGCTTCCAGATCGCCCGCGCTTCGTCCACGTCGGGCCGATCCCGTTCCTCGGTCCCGCCTGCCGCAAACCTCAGTGACTCACCCGTGATCGCCTCGAACGCATCACCCGCGCCGAGGGAAAACTCCGGATCCTCGAGAGCCTCGAGCACGATCGGCAGCCCGGCGGGAGAGCCGAGAGCTCCGATGCCGCGCAGCGCGGCGACGCCGGCCCGCCGTGACTCGAGCGGGGCGCGGAGCAAGACGAGATCGGGCTCCGAGCCGAGCGCGCCGAGCAGGCGGATGGCTTCGGCGTCGCGCTCGCCGGCGCGCTGCGCCGCGGCTCGCAACAGTGGTAGCAACCCGGGCGTGCTCCAGCGCGCGGCCGCGTGGAGCGCCGCCTCGCGAACCTCCGCTGACTCGTCCTCCGCGCTCGCGGCCAGCTCGGCCGGCGAGGGAGGTGGACCGACACGCAAGCGCGCCGCCCACGCGCGCGCTCGATGCCTCGGGTCGGAATCGGAAGCGAGCCGAGTGAGTCCGGCGCGATCAATCGGTCGACGCTGGTAGGTCAGCGCGTCGATCCAGACGGCGGCGACGTGCAGCGGCAGTCCCTCGATGTCGCGTGGAGCGCGCTTCGACCACGCATCGGCCTGGCTGTGGCGGAGGGCCAGTCGATGACCCGCCGCGGAATCCGGCGCGGCGCCGGCGAGGGAGTCCGCGACCGAGTCGACTTGCGGCACAGACTGGCGCAGCAGAACCCAGCTCGCCGCCGCCACGCGACTCCATGACTCCGATCCGAGCGCCGCTCGCGCGAGCTCTACGCCCGCTGGGCCGGCTTCGAGGAGACCGTCGAGGTGCGCCAACATTCGCTCTTCGAGGCGACCCAGATGCAGAGGTCGGAGGCTCGCGCGGAAGATCGACGCCTCGCGCAGCTCCCAGAGGAAGTCGAGCTCGTCGAAGTGTTCCTCGACTACGTCGAGCAATACGCCCGAGCTGTGTCTCTGGGTCGTCAGATTCGCCCCCTCCGCACGTCGAGCCGAGACTAGCCCAGCGCCGCTTCGATCCTGTCCCTCAGCGGATCCGCGATCCGACTCAGCGCATCGAGATCGACGATCTCGATGAACGCTGGCACACCCGAGAACTGAGTCGCCTTCGCGATCAGCTCGTCGGAGGGGCGGAAGGCGGGGAGCGCGGAGCGCAGGGTCACGAGCGGCAGCTCGCCCAGCTCCGGTCGCTTCTCGATCGCGACGTCGTAGCGAAGCTCGCGCAGCAGATCGGGGATCTCGGGAAAGGTCTCGAACAGCTGCTCGAGCGCGAGCGCGTTCAGCAGGAACTGCTTGGCGTCACTCGGGCGGAGGGCCGCGCGGTTCGCGAGCGCGCTCTCGAGCTGCGCGAGGCTGTAGCCGGCGCGATAGCCGATCACCCAGCGCATCGGGTTGGTGAGGGTGATGACCCGGCCGTCGCCTTTCAGTGTATGGCGGTATTCGAAGGGGTGGATGTCGACGAGCGGCTCGATCGAGAGGGGCTCGTCTTCGAGCTCCTTCGGCAGGCCGAAGGGGCGGCCGCAGGCCGCCGCGTAGCGCTCCCGGAGGCGGGTGATCGCTCGCTCGGCGCCCGGCACTTCGTCGCGCGAGGCGCCGCGCACGTGGCGGCCGAACAGGCGGCGAGGGGAGAGCACCGGGCGGAGCGCCTCGAGCTGCGCGGCGAGTCGCTCGCGCACGAGCTTCGCCACCGCTTCGGTTTTCGCGCGCAGCCTCGCCAAGTCGTCGGTGGTGAGAGCGCGCTCGCCGTCGCTCATTCGCCCCTGTCTTTCTCCCCTCGGCGCACGCTATCGCCCGAGCAGTTCCCCGGTCAAGGCGAGATTGCGGCGGTTCTTTCGATTGACCCCGGCGGACGCATTCATCCATACTCCGCGCGGAGTTGGCCCGCTTTGGGCGTGCCCGTTTCGCGTCGCGTGCCCGCGACGGCGCCGGCGAAAAAGGGGAGAGCGCAGCCGGTGGAGCGCACGGCCAGACTGGTGTTCGCTTGCTTCGCGTCGCTCGCGCTCGGCTGCGCGAGTGGTCCCGAGCCGTCGGAGATGTGTCTGGACGTCGACGCGAGTCCGAAGCTGAATCTCTACGAAGGCGAGCCGCACGTGGTGGTCTTGAAGTTCTACCCGCTGCAGAACGTGTCCGCGTTCCAGGCGGCTGACGCGCAGGACCTCGTGAACGGCAAGAAGCCCGCGGGCATGACGGGGGATCCGTGGGAGGCGACGGTGCTTCCGGGGCAGAAGCTCGAGGTCGCCGAGCGCTTGCCGCGCGACACGTCGAACGTCGGGATCGTCGCCGACTTCTTTTCCGGCGCGAGTCGCGCGGTCGTGCCCGCGAAGTGCGGCATGTTCGGACGTCCCGGAGTCGTGCTCTCCGCGAGCGACCTCCAGGTCGCGAATTGAGCGAGGTGACGTGAAGGCGTTCGGCGCGCATCCGGTCGCGTGGCTCGAGGGCATGTTCCTGCGCCCGCAGCATCTGCAGCAGCGCGACGAGTTCGAGGCTGCCCGGCTGCGCGACGCGGTGCGCTCGCTCGATCCGTTCCACTTCGGCGTGCGCGCGCTCGAGGTGAACGAGGCGGCGCTCTCCGATCACCGCTTCGAGATACTCAGGCTCGAGGCGATCCTGCCCGGTGGGCTCGCGCTGCGCTATCCGGGCGACTGCACGCTCGAGACGCGCGAGTTCGATCCGGCGGCGGAGGCGGTCGACGTCCATCTCGCGGTGCGCCGCCCCAGCCCGGGGGAGGCGCAGAGTGCGCCCGCGGAGTCAGGCGCGCGCGACGTGCGCTACCGCGTGCGCGCCGAGGAGGTTCCGGACCTGAATCGCGGCGCGAACGAGGCTCCGGTCGAGTATCTGGTGCCGAACGCGCGGCTGTTTCTGGGCAGCGAGAGACTCGAGATCGAGCAGCACGACGCGTTCCGCGTGGCGCGCGTCGTCGCGACGGGCGAGCTGAAGCGGCCGTTCGCTCTGGCCAAGGATCACGCGCCGCCGCTGCTCGCGCTGCAGGCGTCACCGCTCCTGGACGACCAGGTGGCGAAGACCGTGAGTCAGCTCGCGGCGCGCATGCGCGTGGTCGCGGGCCGGACGGCGACGATCGCGATCGCGGACCTGCCGCGCATGTGGATGCGCTACACGCTCGCGCGCATGACGCCGCTGCTGCGCCACCTCTTGTCGACCGGCGCGACGCGGCCGTTCGACTTGTACGGCGCGCTCACCGAGACCGCGGGCGCGCTCGCCGCGTTCTCGCAGCCCGAGATCGCGGAGCTGCCGCGCTACGATCACGAGAACCCGTACCCGTGCTTCCGCGCGCTGCTCGCGTTCATCGAGCGCGAGCTCGAGGGCGCGCTGCCCGATCGCTTCACCGAGCTCGAGCTCCGCTTCGACCGAACCGCCTACACGACCAAGGAGCTCACGCTCGAGCTGGTCGAGCCGCGGAATCACTTCTTCCTCGCGATCAAGGCGGCGATCGACGCGCAGGAGCTGGTCGAGCTCGTGCGCGGAGTCGGCAAGCTCGCGGCGAATGACGAGCTGGCGTCGATCAAGATGCTGAACCTCGCGGGGCTCAAGCTCGAGCCTCTGCCGGGCGCGCCGACGGAGATCGCGGCGCGCGTCGGCTTCCAGTACTGGAAGATCGAGCCGCACGGGAAGCTCTGGAACCGGGTGCGCGAGGACTGCACGCTCGCGCTCTCCGTCGGCAAGCTCGAAGGGGCGGACGTGCGACTCTACGTGGTGTCGGCGGAGGCGTAGCCCGTGGCGCAGGGCAGGTTGACTCGTCTGGCGGGCGCCTACATCGCGCACGTGCAGTCACTGCGCACGGGAGACGGCGCTGGGTTTCCCGCGCCCGCCGCGCTGCGCGCACAGCTGCTCGCGCTGCTCGCGCCCCTGCCCGCGGCGGCGACGGCGCTAGGCGTGCCAACCGACGAGATCGAGGAGGCGCGCTTCGCGCTGGTGGCGTGGGCCGACGAGGTGATCCTGAAGGCGAGCTGGCCCGGTCGCGACGAGTGGCTGCGCGAGCCGCTGCAGATGCAGCTCTATCGCACCAACCGCGCGGGCAACGAGTTCTTCGCGCACCTCGGGCACCTGCGCCCGGAGCAGAGCGCGGCGCGCGAGGTGTACTTCCTCGCGCTCGCGCTCGGCTTCGAGGGCCAGTACCAGGGCCAGCCCGCGGAGCTCCGAGCGCTGATCGCGCGCGAGTACGAGGTGTTGCGCGCGGCGGGCCGAGTCGCCGAGACGACCCGCGAGTCACAGCTCACGCCGGAGGCCTACGCGCTCGAGATCGAGCTCCCGCCGCGCCCATCGAGCGGCATCGCGTTCGGTCTCACGGCGCTCGCGCTCGGCATGTTCGTCCTGTACGGCGCGCTGTGGATCGTGCTCCACGCGATCAGCGGCGACGTGCCCGTGCCAAAGGGGTCCTAGACCTTGCCGGCGTGGCTCGCGGACACGCGGGTCCGCATCGCGGCCCTCGCCGCGGGCGGCGTCGCGATCGTCGCGCTCGCGCTCGGCGCACTCACTCGCAATTGGCTGGTGGCGCTCCTGATCGCGCTCACGGCGCTGCTCGCGGTGTTGGTCGGGCTGCTGGTGCGCGTGCTGATTCGGCGCGAGCGCGAGGACGCGCTCCAGCTCGGTGTCGGACAGGCCGCCGGCGCGCGCGGCGCCGCGGGCCCCGCAGGCGCGAGTGGGGGGGTGCAGTCACCGGAGGAGCGCTTCGCGGGCGAGCTCGGCGAAGTGCGCGCGCAGCTGGGCAGCCGCTCGGCGCTGTACGAGCTGCCGTGGTTTCTCCTGCTCGGCGAGAGCGGCGGCGGAAAGAGCGCGCTGCTCGCCGCTTCGGGGCTCGAGTTTCCGGTACAGGGCTCGCGGCGCGGCTTCGAGGCGACGCGTTTCGCCGAGGTGGTGCTCGCGAACGAGGCGGTCGCGCTCGACACCAGCGGCCGTTTCTTCCGCGGCGGCGAGCGCGACCGCGAGGAGTGGCTGCGCCTGCTCGCGCGCGTGCGTCAGGCGCGGCCCGACTGCGCGCTCGATGCCGTGGTGGTGGTGCTGCCGGTGTCCTCGCTCCTGCGCCGCACGGGAGACACCGACGAGGAGGCTCGCGAGCTGCGCCGCAGACTGAACGAGATCCGCGTCGAGCTCGGCGTCGACCCGCCCGTGTATCTCGTGCTCGCGAAGGCGGACCAGCTCGAGGGCTTCGCCGAGACGGTGCGCGTCCTGCCCGCGGCCTGGCGCGAGCAAGTCGTCGGCTGGACGAACGATCAGCGCCGGCTCGCCGATCCCGAGGCACGCGTCGCCGAAGCGTGGGCCGCGTTCGCCGCGCGACTCGACGCGTTTCTGCCCGAGCTCCTGTTGCGCGAGCCCGAGCCCGCGCGCCAGCGACGCATTTTTGTGTTCCCCGACCAGATCGCGGCGCTCGGCCGCGCGGCCGCGCGCTTCGCTGGCGTCGCCTTCCGCCGCGATGCCTACAGCGAGGCCGCGCCCTTCCTGCGCGGCGTCTATCTCGCCTGCGCCAAGAGCCCCGAGGCCGCGGGCGAGTCCGTGTTCCTGCGCGACTTCTTCCTGGACGTGGTGCGCGGCGACGCCGGGCTCGCGCTGGCCGAGAGCCGGATCGGCCCGACAGGCCGGCGCGCGCTCTTGGGCGCCGGCCTCCTGGCCGCGGCCTGGCTGCTCGCCGTCTGGGGGGTCTCGTTCGCGCAGAACTACCAGGGCACGCACGAGCTCGCACGGCGCACGGAGCGCGCGCTCTCCGCCGATCCGTCGCTGCGCGACCTCGGCGATCTCTGGACCTCGCTCGCCGATGCCGCCCACGACGCGCGCAGCGCGATCAGCGTGCTCGGCTTCAACGAGCTCGGGCGCGCCGTCGATCGCGGCGAGCGAGCCTACACGTTCGCCTTCGAGCGCAGCTTCGATCGACTCACCAAGCGCAACCTCGAAGCGGGGCTCGCG
>DATFUE010000096.1:0-3743 GCA_035261165.1 Myxococcota bacterium | reverse complement strand
TCGGAGCAAGTCGTGGGCGAGGTGCTGAAGCGCGTCGAGGCCGTCGTGTGGGAGGTCGTGCCGCAGCTCTGCGAGCGACTGATCCGCGAGGAGATCGCGCGCCTCAAGGCGGAGATGTCGGACTAGCCCGCCGAGGGTATCCTCGAGCGACGATGCCGATCCTTCCGCCCCGCGCGACCTGGCTGCCGCTCGTCGAAGCGGCGCTGGCCGAGGATCTCGGTCCCGGCGACGCGACGTCACAGGCGCTGCTCTCGCCCGAGGAGCGCGGCGCGGCCGTGCTCGAGGCGCGCGCCGAGATCGTGGTGTGTGGGCTCGAGATCGCGCGCGAGGTCTTTGCGCTGCGCGGCGTGACTTGCGAGCTCGCGGCGCGCGACGGCGACGCGGCCTCCGCGGGCGCGCCGCTCGCCCACGTGCGCGGATCCGCGATCGGCATCCTCGAAGCGGAGCGCACGGCGCTGAACTTCGTGCAGCGACTCTCGGGCATCGCGACGCACACGCGGCGCTTCCGGCTGGCGGTGCGCGGCACCAGCGCCGAGATCGTGGACACGCGCAAGACCACCCCAGGCTGGCGCACGCTCGAGAAGTACGCGGTGCGCTGCGGCGGCGGACGCAATCACCGGCTCGGGCTCTTCGACGGCATCCTGATCAAGGACAATCACGTCGCGGCGCTGGGCTCGGTCGGCAAGGCGGTCGCGCTCGCGCGCGAGCGCGGCTCGCGCCATCTGCGCGTGCGCGCCGAGGTCGAGTCACTCGCCCAGGCGCGCGAAGCGCTGGACGCTGGGGCCGACGCGCTGCTCGTCGACAACCAGCCGCCCGACGTGATCGCGGCGATCGTCGCGGTGGCGAAGGGCCGCGCCCTGGTCGAGGCGAGCGGGGGCGTGACCTTGGAGACCGTGGCCGCGATCGCGCGCACCGGGGTCGACGAGATCTCGGTCGGCGCGCTCACTCACTCCGCGCCCGCGGCCGACGTCGCGCTCGAATGGGCCGCACGCTCTTCGAGCTGAATCCGCCGACGCGCTGGCTCGGCGCCCGGCTCGAGGTCTTCGACGAGGTAGACTCGACGAACCTGGTGGCCGAGCGCCTGGGTCACGCGGGCGCGCCCGACGGCACGCTCGTGATCGCGGATCGGCAGAGCGCGGGCCGCGGCCGCCTCGGACGCAGCTTCTTCTCGCCCGGCGGCCGCAGTCTCTACCTGTCGTTGCTGCTGCGGCCCGAGATGCCGCTCGAGCAGGTACACCGACATGTGTTCGCCGCGGCGGTCGCGGTGGCTTCGTGTGCGCGCGCCGCCCTGCCCCCGCGCTGCGCGGTCGAGATCAAGTGGCCGAACGACGTGCTGATCGACGGCCGCAAGACGAGCGGCATCAACCTCCCGGTGCACGTCGACGCCGAGCGCGTGGTGTTCGCGGTGCTCGGCATCGGAGTCAACGTGAACCTGGCCGCGGACGAGCTGCCCGAGGAGCTGCGCGAGATCGCGACCAGCCTCGCCATCGCGGGCGGAAAGTCCCTCGACCGCATCGAGTTCGGCGAGGAGCTGCTCGCGCAGCTCGAGCGCGAGCTCGATCTCTTGCGCAGCGGCGGGTTCGCGCTGGTCTTGGAGCGCTTCCGCAAATCGTTCAGAATGCCGGGAGCGACGGTGCGCATCGGCGGACCTGGGGTCGCCCGCGAGGTGATCGGGACGGTGCTGGGTGTGGACGAAGAGGGAGCGCTGCTGTTGCGTCCGCTCGAGGGCGCGCCGAGCTCCGTCGAGCGCGTCCTGGCCGGCGACGTGACCGTGCTCGAGCGGAGCACGGGTAGAGTGCCCGTGCGACCATCGGAGCGTCGGTAGGGTGCCCGCGCGACCCTCGGAGCGTGGGTAGGGTGCCCACGCGACCCTCGAACAGGGAGTGAGTCGCCATGCTGCTGGCGATCGACATCGGCAACACCCACGTGGTGCTCGGCGTGTTCGACGGGCAGCGGCTCGCGCATCACTGGCGCATCGGCACGCACCGCCAGGACACGTCGGACGAGTGCGCTGCGACCCTGCGCTCGCTCTTCGAGCTGGCCGGGGTCGAACGCGGCTCGGTGCACCATGGGATCATCTCCTGCGTGGTGCCGCCGCTGCTGCCGATCTTCGAGCGCACCTGCGAGAAGCTGCTCGGCCGGCCCGCGCTCATCGTCGGTCCCGGCATCCGCACGGGCATGCCGATCCGCGTCGAGAACCCGCGCGAGGTGGGCGCCGATCGGATCGTGAACGCGGTGGCGACACTCGCGCGTGTCGGTGCGCCGGCGATCGCGATCGACTTCGGCACCGCCACGAGCTTCGACTGTGTCTCGCGCGAGGGTGAGTTCGTCGGCGGCGCGATCTATCCCGGCGTGTTCGTCTCGCTCGAGGCGCTGGTCAATCGCGCCTCGAAGCTCTCGTCCGTCGAGATCCTGCGGCCTCCGAACGTGATCGGCCGGAACACGACCCAGAACCTGCAGTCGGGCATGGTCTTCGGTTACGCCGGGATGGTCGACACCATGGTGCGTCGCATGCGCAAGGAACTGGGCGAGGACGCCCGGGTGATCGCCACCGGCGGCCTCGCATCCCTGATCGCAAGCGAGACCGAGACGATCGAACGCGTGGAGCCCTTCCTGACCTTGGAAGGGCTCCGACTCATTTACGAGCGCAATCGGGAGCCCCAACAGGAGGAATAGGCATGAGCGACATCCGCCGCAGCATCAATTTCGCGCTGATCGGGCACGGCGGAGACGGAAAGACGACCTTGGCCGACTCACTCCTGTTGCACGCGGGAGTCACGAGCCGGCTGGGGCGCGTCGACGACGGCACCTCGTTCATGAACTGGCTGCCGGAGGAGAGAGTCCGGCGCGCGAGCATCTCGACCTCGGTCTGCTCCTTCGCGCACGGCGACGCGGAGTTCACGCTCCTGGACGTCCCCGGCGACGCGAACTTCGGCGGCGAGCTGCGCGGGGCGCTGGCGGCGGTCGACAACGCGGTCCTCGTGCTGTCCGCGCAGGACGGCGTGAAGGTCGGCACCGAGCGCGCGTACCGCTACGCCCGCGAGCACGGCCTCGGGCTCGCCGCGGTCGCGAACAAGCTCGATCTCGAGCGCGCCGACTACGACGCCACCGCCCTGCAGCTCGAGCAGATGCTCGAGGTGCGCGTCGTGAAGCTGCACCTGCCGCTCGGACGCGGCGAGAAGTTCTCCGGATTCGTGAATCTCCTGACCGGCCTCGCGCACCGGCTCGACGCCGACGGAAAAGTCGAGATCGGCCCGCCGCCCGCGGAGCACGCAGACGCGATCGCGGCCGCGCGGCTCGCGATGATCGAGGCCGTCGCCGAAGCCGACGACGCACTGCTCGAGAAGTATCTCGGCGACGGCGAGCTCTCCGAGGCCGAGATCTTCGCGACGCTGCGCAAAGGCGTGCGCGACGACACCCTGCTGCCGCTGTTGTGCTCCGCGAGCGGGCGCAACCTCGGCGGCGAGGCGCTGCTGAGCGCGGCGGAGCGCATCTTCCCGACCGCCGTCGACGCGCCGCCGCGCAAGGCGAAGCAAGGCGAGCACGAGGTCGAGCTCGCCGCGGATCCGGGCGCGCACGTTTCGGCGCTGGTCTGGAAGTCCGTGGCCGACCGCTACGCGGGCATGCTCTCGGTGCTGCGCGTGTTCTCGGGCACGCTGCGCAAGGACATGACCGTGCTGAACGCGCGCACCGGCGCGCGCGAGCGCGTCGGCAAGATCCTGCGCCTGCACGGCGAGCAGACC
>DATFUE010000095.1:0-9168 GCA_035261165.1 Myxococcota bacterium | reverse complement strand
GTCGCTCGAGCAGCGCGCGCTCGCAGGGCACGGTCGTGTGACCGAACGCCTGAGTCAGCAGGAACGTGAACGTCTGCGGGCGCAGCGCTGCGCCCGCCGCGATCACGTCGCCCTCGCCTTCGCGCGCGGGGTCGTAGACGACGGCGCAGCCGCCGGCGGCGATCTGCGCCACCACCTTCTCGACCCCGAGCCGCCCCGAGACGCAGCCCTTCCAGGGCATCGCGGAGACGACGCGAGAGAGCGCCGCGCGGGTGCGACCTTCGTAGCGCGCGGCGAGTCGCTCGAGGAGGTCGCCCTCGAGATTCACCCGGTCGCCCTCGGCGAGCATGCCGAGCGTGGTCGACTCGATCGTCACGGGCACGAGCGCCACCGCGAAGCGGTCTCGCTGCAAGTCTGCGACGGTGAGACTCACTCCGTCGACGGTGACCGAGCCCTTCGCGACGAGCGACTCGAGGAAGCGAGTCGGCGGGCGCAGCCAGAGCCGCCGACCGCTCGGCTCCTCGTCCACGCGCAGCACCTTGGCGATCGCGTCGACATGCCCCTGCACGAGATGGCCCTCGATCGCGTCGCCCACGCGCAGCGGCCGCTCCACGTTCACGGCCGCGCCGGGCGCGAACTCCGCCAGCGTGGAGCGGCGCACCGTTTCCGTTGACAGCACGGCGCGAAACACCTCGCCGTCGAGGTCCACCGCCGAGACACAGACCCCGGCCACGGAGACCGAGCCTCCGGGCTCGAGCCCCGCGCAGGCCTTGGGCGCGTGCACGCGCAGCGAGACCGCGCTCGACTCGATCACCCGTCCGACTTCACTGATGAACCCGCGATACATCGGAACCTCCTTCAAATGAGTGTTTGGAGAAGGGAGGACGTCCGCGGTCCTCGAGGCGGGGTCTCACCGCGTGGCTCCGGAGTTTCACCGGATCGCTTCGCCGCCGGTCGCGGGCGAAGCCGGCGGGCCGTCGCCGCCGCACCTGGAATTGCACCAGCGCCCAATCCTACACCGCGACCGAGCGCGCTTGCCAGACCGATAGTTCACGTGGTAGTTAACTATCAGAACCTCTTGAACCCCTGCGCAGGAGACGACTCATGCCCCCGAAAGACTTCCCGCAGATCACGCCCGGCATCTTCTACGACGATCCGCGCGCCGCGCTCGCGTGGCTCGCGAAGGCGTTCGGCTTCAGCACGCGCGTGTGCGTCACCAATGGCGAAGGCGCGGTGATCCACGCCGAGATGGAGCTCGGCGAGGGCGTCGTGCAGATCGGCCCGGCCTACGGCGGCAATCGCCAGAGCCCCCGCGCCCTGGGCGGCGCCTGCACGCAGAGCGTGAGCGTCTACGTCGACGACGTCGACGCGCTCTACGAGCGCGTGCGCGCCGCAGGCGCGCGCGTCGAGATGGAGCTGTCGAACAAGGAGTACGGCGACCGCAGCTTCGGCGCGCTCGACCTCGAAGGTCACCTCTGGTGGTTCGCGCAGCGGGTCGACGAGGACGCGTGGGAGCGCTCGACGCGTGACTACCGGACGCCGAGATCGGCTTGAGCGCACTGGACGCGACGCTCGCGGCGCTCGCCGACCCGACCCGCCGGCGCGTGGTCGAGGCCCTGCGCCGCGGGCCGCGCCGCGCCGGCGAGCTCGCCGAGACGACGCAGATGACCGCGCCCGCGCTCAGCCGACACCTGCGTGTGTTGCGCACTCACGGGCTCGTCTCCGAGGAGCGAGTCGAGCACGACGCGCGCGTCCGGGTGTATCGCCTGCGCCGCGAGCGCTTCGAGGAGCTGCAGGCCTGGCTCACCGAGATCGAGGTCTTCTGGACCCTTCAGCTCGGCTCCTTCAAGGCGCACGCCGAGCGGCGCGCGCGGGCCAAGCGGACATGAGCCCGAACGACTCCGTGCGAGTCACGACGACGGTCGCCGTGGAGCCAGCGGAGGCATTCGAGGTGTTCACCTCCGACGTCGACGCCTGGTGGCGCCGCGGCCCGCGCTTCCGCGCCGACGGAGCTCGGCCCAGCCAGATGCGCTTCGAGCCGGGCAGAGGCGGGCGCCTGCTCGAGGTCTACGACGAGGCGAGCGGCGACGCGTTCGAGTTCGGCCGCGTGCTCGACTGGGAGCCGCCCAAGCGGCTGCGCTTCGAGTTTCGCGGCCGGAACTTCGCGCCCGACGAAGTGACGTTCGTCGAAGTCCGCTTCAAGCCCGCCCCCGGAGGAACGCTCGTCACGCTCGAGCAGAGCGGCTGGAGCGCGCTTCGCCTCGACCATCCCGTGCGCCACGGTGCACAGGAGCCCGCCTTCATCGCGGCGATGGGCGGCTGGTGGGCCGAGCTGCTCGGCTCGCTCCGCGCTACCAGTCGCGCCCGACGGCCTCGGTGAGGAACTCGAGCAGCGGCACGGCAGCCCGACACGCGGCCGCGTAGCGCTCGCTGAAGCCGGGCTTCGACGCGTCCCTCTCGCCGAACTCGTGACTCACGATGAACTGCTTGCGCTTCAGATCCTCGACGAGTGGATGCTCCGCAGGGTAGCCGCGCGGCGGCCGCGCGAGCTTCTCGCCGTCGTCGAGCCCGCGGCCCACGCGCTTCCAGCGCGCGGGCTGCGCCACGATCGCGTCTCGCACCTGCTTCAGCACGTCGGGCTCGGGCCGCCAAATGCCGGCGGCCATGAACACCTTCCCGGGCTCGACGTGCAGATAGAAGCCGGGCGCCGGTGAGTCGCGGCCCTCGGCGCGCCCGAAGTAGATGCCCGCGTGCGTCTTGTACGGACTCTTGTCCTTCGCGAAGCGCGTGTCGCGGTAGATGCGGAACAGCGACCCGCCGACCGGCGACGGATCGGCGACGAGGCGTCCGGTGATGCGCTCGAGCTTCTCGGCGAAGCCGGCGATGAACGCGAGCAGGGGGTCGCGCATCTCGCGCTGATAGCGCTCCTTGTTGGCGTTGAACCAGGCGCGCTCGTTGTGGCGCGCAAGCGTGCGCAGGAACGCGAACACGCTCGGCGGAATGACTTCCGCGGCGGGCGGCTTGGACGAGACCGGCATGCGCGGATTCTCTCACGCGCCGCGGCCGCGTAGAATCCCGGCATGGCCAGGCGCACGCGCGAGCGGGTCGAGATCGAGGCTCCGGCAGAGCTGCGCGCCGCCCTGCGCGCGCGGGGGGTGCCGGACGCGCTGCTCGAGCGCGCGCTCGCCGAGGGCATTGCGATCGGGAGTCTCTGGGCCTGGTCGAGCTGGCGCAAGCTCGACCCCGGGGATGTCGAGCGACAGATCGTCTGGCACCGGCGCTTCAGCACCGGCGACTTGCGCGGGCGCGAAGTGACTGAAGCGGACAACGCGGCGTTCTGCGACCTGTGGGAGAACTCGCCGGAGGAGATCGGCGATCTCGAGATCACCGTTCTGCGCGGGCCGGACGCCTTCGCGCAGTTCCGCTTGCAGCGAAACGTGCACCTGCACGTGATCGCGGACGGAAACGTGATCGTCGCGAGCTGCGGCTGGTCGCGGCGCAACGTCGAGATCGCGGGCCAGCGCGTGTCGGTCAGCTACGGCCAGGCGCTGCGCGTGCACGCGGACTATCGGCGGCAGGGCCTGGGCGACGCGGTGCGCATGCTCTCGGGCGCGATGAACGCGAGCGCGCCGTCGGTCGGTCAGTACGACATCATGCGCGGCGGCAACTTCGCGGTCGTCGGTTGGTGGAAGAAGTACGTGCCCGACTTCTTCGCGGGGACGCCGCAGCGCGAGAACGAGGTGCCCGGCATTCCGGTGGGCGTCGCGCAGATTCCGGCGCTGACTTCGGCGGGCGGGAACCCGAACATCCGCCCAGGCCGCCGCGGGGATCTCGCCCAGTGTGTCGAGCTGCTCAATCGCACGCACGGCGGGCTCGACCTGTTCCGCCCTTACACAGAAGAGTTTCTCGAGGACCAGCTGGACGAAGGTTACTGGGGCGAGCGCGCGCCCTGGTTTCCGACGGTGTACGGCTGGCGCGACTTCCACGTGCTCGAGGTCGCGGGCCGCATCCTCGCCTGCGCGGGTCTCTGGGACCGCGGCCGCGATCTGCGCGAGCGCATCCGCGACAAGCGCAGCGGCGAGGAGCGAACCCTCTCGGGGACGGCGCTGCTCGACTGGGGCTACGCCGAAGCCGCCGAGGACGCGATGGCGGAGCTCGTCGCCGAGCTCGCCGCGCGCACGCACGCGCTCGGGCGCGACTTCCTCTCCGCGCCGCTCGACCACACCCCGGTGCTGGCGAAGCGGCTCGAGTCACTCGAGCCGGCCGTCGAGACTCGCTACCTGCGCTGGGGCACTCCTAGCCCCGCGATCACGCGCCCCTACACCGACCTGCGTTGGTGGTGAGCGGCGCGGGCGCCTAGAGCATCGCGCGGCCCTTCCAGGCCAGCTCCCAGCGGCACGAGGGGGAGCCCTCGGCGCGGCAGCGCGTGTGCCGGACGCTGACGTCCTCGAAGCCCTGCATCTCCATGCGCTGCGCCTGGTAGCCCGTGAAGGTCTCGCAGACCTCGCGGGTCGGCAGCGCGAAGCCCAGCCATTCGAGCAGCGCCCGGCCGGGCGCCCGCTCCAGGACCTTCATCTCGCCGGTGTCGTACATGGACGCGAGCAGCGTGAACGCCGCCTGGCGGTTCACCGACTTCTTCAGCCGGCTGTACGTACCTTCCATGTGATCGCGCGCGGCGGTTCGGCCCATCTCGACGTACGTGTCGCCGTTCGGGTTGCCGGTCACTTTGCCGACCGCGCGCAGCAGGGCGACGTAGTCCTCGAGCGGATACCAGGAGGCGACGACGATCCGCTCTTCGAGGTAGTGGTGGAGTCTCTCGACGAGCGCCTCGCGCGCGCGCTCCTTCTGCCTGCGAAGGGCCTTCACCAGCCCGATCATCACGGTGCCCTTGGCCCTGGCCACGCCCTGCACTCCTACCGGCGAAAATGCCTAGCTGTGCAAATCGGGATCGCAGTGAGATCGCTTGAGCAACGATCGCGCTGCTTGCCGCGGCAGCCAGGCACAGCGAGAATGCCGCGCATCCTCTGGAAATCCGCGCGCGCGACGGCCCAGCTGACCTGTGCGCTCGTGTGCCTGGCCGCGGCTTGCGGGCGCGGCGACGATCTCAAGCCGGCAACTCCGACGCAGCTCGCGCCCGCTCTCGCGTCCACCTATCAGTCCGTTTGCGCGGCGTGTCACGCGCGCGCGGGGACCGGCGCGCCATTCGCCGGCAACGACGCCGATTGGAGCCAGCGGCGCGCGCAAGGCGCCGACGCGCTGCTCGAGCACACCGTGAACGGCTATCGCGGCATGCCTCCGCTGGGCGGCTGCGGGCGCTGCTCCGAGGCCGACCTGCGCGCACTCGTCGCATACCTGGCGGGCGTCGCGGAGGGCGCGCGTTGATCCGGCTCAGCCGCCGGGAGCTGCTGCGCGCGGCGCTGGCCGCGGGCGCTTCCGGGCTCGCGGCCTGCGGGCGCGGCGAGCAACACAGCTCGGTGTCGGAGGACTGGACGCCGGGCGAGCCGCTGCCCTGGCGCAACTGGTCGGGGAGCGAGCGCTGCGTGCCGGCGCGCCGCATCGCGCCGGCGAGCGAGTCCGAGCTGCGGGCGCTGCTGCGCGGCGGCGACTTCGCGCTGCGCCCTGCGGGCTCGGGTCACTCGTTCAGCGGGCTGGTGACGAGCGACGGCGCGCTCGTGTTTCTGGACGCGCTCTCGGGCGTGATCTCCACGGACCCGGCGGCGCGGAGCGCCGACGTCTGGACGGGCACGCGGCTCTGGCGGCTCGGGCCCGCGCTCGCGGCGCTCGGCCAGGCGTTGCCCAACCTCCCCGACATCGACTATCAGACCCTGGGCGGCGCGCTCGCGACCTCCACCCACGGCAGCGGCGCGGAGCTCGGCTCGCTCTCGTCGCGGGTGACCGCGCTGTCGCTCGCGACGCCGGACGGCGAGCTGCTCGAGTGCGACGCGAGCCGCAACGCGGAAGTGTTTCACGCCGCGCGCGCGTCGCTCGGCGCGCTGGGCGTCGTCACGCGCGTGCGGCTCGCGAACCGCGCCGCGTTCCGACTGGTCGAGCGCTCGCGCTTCGTGGAGCTCGAGACACTGCTGGCGAACCTGGCGCACGAGCGGGACACGAACCGCCACTTCGAGTTCTACGCCTTCCCGCACGCCGATACGGCGCTCGCGATCGCGACGAACGAGACCGAGGAAGCGACGCGCGCCAGCGGCGACGACGATCCCGAGGCGATCCTGCTGCTGCGCACGCTCTTCCGCTGGACGCGCGCGCTGCCGGGGGTCGGCATGCGACTCTACGACGCCTTTCTGCGCAGCCAGCCGGCGAGCGAGCGCTCCGGTGAGTCCTACGCTGTGCTCGCGCACCCGCGCACCGTGCGCTTCAACGAAATGGAGTACACGGTGCCCGCCGAGGCCGGGCCCGAGTGTCTGCGCGCGGTCCTCGGCGAGATTCGCGCGCGCGATCTCCCGGTCTGCTTTCCGATCGAGTGCCGCTTCGTCCGCCAGGACGACGTCTGGCTCAGCATGTTCCACGAGCGCGCGGGCTTCTCGATCTCGATCCACCAGTTCCAGGACGAAGACTGGCGCCCGTACTTCGCGGCGATCGAGCCGATCTTCTGGAAGTTCGAGGGGCGACCGCACTGGGGCAAGCTCCACTCGCTCGATGCCGCTCGACTCGCCCCGTTGTACACGCGCTGGACCGATTTCCAACGAGTCCGTCGCTCACTCGACCCGCGCGGCCGCCTCGTGAACGCACATCTGGCACAGATCTTCGGCACGTAGGAGTAGACTCGCGCCTCGCGAGGGAGGAACTCATGCGCTTCATCCGCATTCTGCTCACCGCGCTCGGCGTACTCGCGGTTCTCGTGCTCGTCGCCGGGTGGTATCTGCTCGGCCGCACGCCCGTGCCCGAGAAGAGCGACTACGCGCTCGACTTGAACGAGGTTCGCAGGCTGGCCGGCGCCCTTCCGGGCGATCCGCCGCTGCGCGTGAATCACGAGCAAGTCGCGGTGGCGTCGCTGCCGAAGGGGGCGGTGTTCGCCGCCGAGTCACCGCTCGCGATGTTCTCGTTCATGACGCCCCATCCGATGTCGCACGGTGCATATCAGGTCGTTTATCCGGGCGGCGGCTTCCTGATGATCGACTCCGCCTTCGACGCCGACATGTTGAAGAAGATGTCCAAGGACGCCCCATTCTCGAGCGACGCCTGGACGGCGATTCAGCGCGGCCTGGCCGGCGCGAGCCATATCGTGATCACGCACGAGCACGCCGACCACATCGGCGGCATCGCGCGCTTCCCCGAGCCCGAGAAGCTCGTCGGCCGCGTGCTGCTCACCGAGGAGCAGCTGGACAACGCCGCGATGATGAAGGCCGCGCAGGTCCCCGAGTCACTCCAGAAGGCGGTCACGCCGCTCGTCTACGACAAGTACTACGCGGTCGCCCCGGGGGTCGTGCTGGTGAAGGCGCCGGGTCATACCCCCGGGAGTCAGATGATCTACGTGCGGCTCGCGGGCGGGAAGGAGCTCCTGTTCCTGGGCGACGTCGCCTGGCACATGGATCAGATCCGGCAGCTCTGGTACCGCCCGCGCCTCGTGACCGACTACTTCATCCACGAGAATCGCGCGCAGGTGATGGCGGAGTTCCGCACCCTGCACGACCTCGCGGAGCGCGAGCCGATTCAGCTCGTCGTCTCGCACGACGTCGACCAGCGCAAGGAGCTGCTCGCCTCCGGAGTGTTGGGGGAGCACTTCGAATTCTGAGTTACGGCCGCAGATTCGTCTTCAGGAACAGCACCCCGTACGGATTCCACGTCGACACGTTCCAGTAAACGTCCATCCCGCCGGCGCCGTCTGACTTCGTGTACGCGTCGATGATGTTCGCGCCGTAGAAGAAGCCGTTGTCGAACGTCTTTCCGAACGGGAAGCAGCCGGGCAGGAACGAGTCGATCGGACGGATCGGGTCACTCACCGCGCAGGGCGCGCCGGGCTGATCGAGACAGAGCGGGCTGAACAGGACACCGCCCGGTCCGAGGGGGGTGCCGACTTCGCCGGGTCCGCCCTCGAGCAAGTGCGGCTTCGCGGGCGACCACGGCCCCCACGGCTGATCCGCGAAGCGAATGCGCACGGAGCCCGGGCCCTCGCCGGGCCGCGCGTGCGCGGGATCGAGCAACAAGTAGTCGCCGATGTTTCCCCCGTACAGCATCACCCACTTGCGCACGCTGCCGCCGACCCAGCTGACGCTGAACTGGTTCACGAGCGGCTGCTCCTCGACCGGGCTTCCGTTCACGACGCCGTCGAGCGCGAGCGGCTTGGCGTCGCTCTGCCGCGGCGACCAGAGCGGGATGCCCGTGCGGCCGCGGACGCCCGCGAAGTACCAGGGATGGAAGCGCCAGCGACCGTTGCGTTCGCGCTCGATCGGGAGCCGGTGCACGAGCAGATAGATCTGCGCCTGGCGGCCCTCCTCCCCGGCGAATCCAGGGCGACCCCAGACGAGCACGGCTCCGCTGCCGGGTCGATAGTCACTGCCGAAGGGAAACCCGGTGAAGCGCTTCACCGTGCGCGAGGCGGGGTTGATGAACTTGTTGGTGCGCAAGGTCGCGACGGACTCGTAGTTACCGCGCGCGTTCGGGTCCTGGATCGCGAACTCCATCTCGTTCGCCGCGGTCGCGACCTCGGACTGGGGCGTGCCGATGTTCTGCGAGCTCGAAAGGTCGACACAGATTCCTGTCGCGCTGGGCGCGCACACGGCGCCGAGCAGCGCGTTGCAGCCGAAGCCGCTCGCGAGCTCGCACGCGGTGGGAATTCCGTTCGGCGCGGGAACGCACTCGCCGAGTGTCTGGGAGCAGCGCAGGCCGTCGGCGCTTATCCAGTTGAGCAGATCCGGGTGATCCTCGAGGGGGCCGCGGCACGCGGCCACGGGGTTGGTCGCGCCGGCATTGCAGGGAATCGTCCCGCCGCGGCCCATGATGCCGACGAGGTTCAGCCCGTCGCTGTAGGCCGAGACCGGCACCTGCCCGTAGCCCATCTGCAGTGACTCGCCTTTGCGGAAGACGAACAGACGCTGGAGCGCGTTCGGATCGTTCGGGTCGGTCTGGAACGTGAGCGGCGGCACGCCGGTCGCGGGCGGCGAGAGCGGAATCGTCCCCTGTGAGTCGTCGTTGTGGAGCTGCCCGAAGCAGACGGAGTCGAACGTCGCGTCGGTG
>DATFUE010000094.1:0-6539 GCA_035261165.1 Myxococcota bacterium | reverse complement strand
TCGGCGCCCATGTCGGTCCTCCCAGCGTGCACGTCTCGAGGCGCCGAGTGCAAGTCGTGAGCCAGCTCGAGCTCGCGCTGCGCGAGTGCGCGGGGACGCGCGCGCAGCGGGAGCGCGACAGTCCCTGCGCCCGCCGCCGCGGCTCCTAGGAGGCCTTCTCCGACTGCGCCCGCGCGGCGTTCTTCTCGTGCAGCGTCTGGATCAGCTGCCCGACACCCTTCTGCGTCACGATGTCCTGCACCTGTGAGCGGAAGTTCTGCACCATGCTCACGCCCTCGGGAAGCACGTCGATCACGCGCCACTGGCCGCCGTCGGCCCGCATGCGGTAGTCGATCCGAACGCCGTCCCCGGCCGAGCCACCGCTGATGCGCATGCGCAGGGTCACGTCCTTGTTGGCCTCGAGCCGCCCGTCGCCGATCACGATCTTCTCGTTCGAGGTGTACTTGTCGAACTGCTTGCCGTAGGTGAGAGCGAGGTGCTCCTGGAACTCCTTCATGAACTCGGCCTGCTGGGCCTCGCTGAGCTGTGTGCGGTTCTTGCCGAGCACGAGCTGAGTCATCTTCCGGAAGTCGAAGTGCGCGAGCGCGATGCCCTCGAGCTTGTGCAGGCGCGCTTCGTGCGCGAGCGACGTGTCGTTCAGGATGGCGAGCGTCTCGTCGACCGCCTGCTGCAGCGCGGCCTTGGCTGCGGCCACTTCGCCGTCGGCGCGCGCCAGCGAGGGACCCAGGAGCAAGAGCGCCGCGAGCGCGAGCGCCGCACTACTCGGGAAGATTCTCACCGTCATCGATCTCGTAGAGATCATCGCTTGGCGCCTCCGTGTGTTGCCCCTCGTCGTTTCGGATTTCCAGCTCGCGAGTCTGAAGGTAATAGTCGCGAGCCGCCGCGTACCAGTCGACCGACGCCTCGCGGGCCGCCGTGAGTGCGGCGTCGGCCAGCGCGCGCCGGTTGACGTCGCGCACCACCGTCTCTCCATAGGGCGCGAGCCATGGCCAGCAGATCGAGTCGCCGACGTTCAGCACGCAGTCGACGGGCCAGCCGGCAAAGTCGCGCACCGTGGTGCGGGGCGCGATCAGCGGCAGCACCAGATAAGGCCCGGGCGGGATGCCCCAGACGCCGAACGTCTGACCCATGTCCTCGCGTCGCCGAGCGAGCCCGAGATAGTGATGCGCGGGGTCGAAGATGCCGGCGACTCCGACCGTCGTGTTGATCGCGAAGCGCCCGAGGGCGACACCGGACTGTTTCGGGTCGCCCTGCAAGAGCGGCTGCAGGCAGTATCCCGGGAAGTTCAGGTTGTCGAAGAACTGTTCGATGTGCACGCGCACCGTGAGCGGCGTGATGTACGTCCAGCCGTGCGCGAGCGGCGCGAAGAAGAAGCGGTCGACCACGTCGTTGTTGAACCAGAACATGGCGCGGTTGAAGCCCTGCCACGGATCGCTCGCCGCGTCCGCGGGCTCCGGCGCCGGCGCCGGTGCCGCCTCCGGCCCGCCGTCGCCGCTGGCGGGCGACGGCGTCTGCGCCGTGGCACAGGCGAAGCAAGCGCTGGCGCCGAGCGCGAGCACGAAGCGAGTCACTCGGCCGGTCACGAGCCGCCGCCCTTCTTCTCAGCCTTGTCGCCGGCGCCGATGTTCTGGAGCAGCTTGCCGATCAGGCGCTCGATCACGACCGCGCTCTGCGTGTAGGTGATCTCACCGCCTTCCTGCAGCGGCGTATCCGAGCCTCCGGGTGAGAGACCGACGTACTGATTGCCGAGCACTCCCTGAGTGAGGATGGCGGCCTGCGTGTCGTCGGGGAGCTTCAGACCGCGATCCACGTCCATCGTCACGCGCGCGCGAAAGCTGCCGTCCGGGGCGAGCCCGATATTCTTCACCTGCCCGACCTTCACGCCGCCGATCACGACCGGCGAGCGCGGCGCCAGCCCGCCGATCTCGTCGAAGCTCGCGTACAGCGTGAGGCCGCCCGGGCCCGAGTACGCGGCGCCGCCGAGCTGGATCGAGAGATAGGCGAGCGCGGCGAGCCCCGAGAGCACGAATACGCCGACGAGCAGATCGCGAATCGGTGAACGACTCATAGGCCAACTCCCCAGAGCGCGGTGATCACGTAGTCGAACATCAAGGTCGCCACCGAAGCCTGCACGACCGCGCCCGTGGTTGCACTGCTCACCCCCGCCGAGTTGGGCGCCGCGGTGTAGCCGCGCCAGGTGGCGATCAGGCCGACCAGCGCGCCGAACACGAGCGACTTCACGATGCTGCCGAGCACGTCGTTCCGGAAGTCGATGTTGCGCTCGAGGCTCGCCAAGTAGGTGCCCGCGTCGATTCCGAGCACGCCGACGCCGACGAGATACCCGCCGAACAGGCCGCAGACGATGAACAGCGCCGAGAGCAGCGGCATCGAGAGCGCGAGAGCGAACGCCTTCGGCTGAGTCACGAAGTCGATCGGGTCGATCGACATCATGCGCAGGCCGTCGAGCTGCTCCGACGTGACCATCGCGCCGATCTCCGCCGCCACCGCCGAGCCCGTGCACGTTCTCGATGGTCCGCCAGCCGATGTCTCGCACCAGCTCGAACATCAGCTCGCCTCCTCGAGCGCCGGTCCCGAGCCCGCCGCGGCCAGGAAGCGCCGGATGCGCGGGTCGCTGCTCTGCGAGATCTCCTTCACCGTGCCGGAGATCGCGGCACCGTCGACCAGAAACACCACCTCGTCCGCCATGCGCATGGTCGAGCCGATGTGGTGATTCGTGAGGACCATGGTCAAGCCCTTGGTGTGATTCACTTCGACCAGGAGCGCCTCGATGAGTCGCACCGCGAGCGGATCGAGACCGGAGAACGGCTCGTCGATCAAGAGGATCTCCGGGTCCATGATCATCGCGCGCGCGAGCGCGGCGCGTTTCTTCATGCCGCCCGAGAGCTGCCCGGGCAGGAGGTCGTCGACGCGCTTCAAGCCGACCGCTTCGAACTGCGCGTGCACCCGCTCCCGGACCTCGCTCTCGCTCATGCGTGTGTGCTCGCGCAGCGGGAGCGCGACGTTATCGAAGACCGTCGTCGAGTCGAGCAGCGCGCCGCCCTGGAACATCATCCCGAGACGCTTGCGCACCTTCAGCATCTCGCGCTCCGGCAGGCGCGTGATTTCCTGCTCGCCGATCCAGATATCGCCGTAGTCGGGGCGCTGCAGTCCGGCGATGAGGCGCAGCAGCGTGCTCTTGCCGACGCCGCTCGCGCCCAAGATCACCGATACCTTTGCTTGCGAGAAGCGACACGAGAGACCGTCGAACACGCGGCGCTCGCCGAACGCCAGGCGCACGCTCACCACGTCGACGTGCGACTGGCCCAGCGGCGGGCCCTCGGACCGGGGCGCGCGCCCGTGCGCCATGTCTACCGGCATCGACACCGCGGGCGTATATCGCGGTTGCGCGGCGAGTCGTCAACGCAGTTCGAGGCGAAAGCGGAGCGAGGCGCCGAGGTCAGGAGCTAAGACAACCCGACCAGTTTCGCGCTCGCGTCCCAGAGTCGGCCCGCGGCGGCGTCGTCGAGCGCGTGCGCGTGCGGCCTCTGCTCGCGGCGATCGCTGAAGTAGCGCCCGGTCACGCCGTCGAGCTCCGGGGCGGTGCAGGCCCAGATCGACGTCTCCGCGCCTTTCTCGGGCGAGCGAAAGAACGGCCGCGCGAGGTTGGCGAGAAGCTTCAGGAGCGGAGCGTCGTTGTTCCGACCCAGGCCGGTGCGCACGAGACCCGGATGCACCGCGTTCACCGTGACTCCCGAGCCGGCAAGCCGGCGCGCGAGCTCGCGCGTGAACAGCAGGTTCGCGAGCTTCGAGCGCCCGTACACGCCCATGGCGGAGTAGCGCTTGGCCGAGCCGAGGTCGTCGAAGTCGAGCGCGCCGCCCATGCGGTGCGCGTCGGACGCCACGTTCACGATGCGCGCCGGGGCGCTCGCGCGGATGCACGCGAGCAACAGGTTCGTCAGCAGGAAGTAGGCGAGGTGATTCACCGCGAACGTGGTCTCGATGCCGTCGCTCGTCTCGCTGCGCGAGAGCTGCATGACTCCCGCATTGTTCAGCAGCAGGTGGAGCGGCTCGCCGGTCGCGATAAACTCGGCCGCCGCGCGGCGCACGTCGGCCTGCGAGCCGAGGTCCGCGCGCAGCACGCGCACCTCCGCGCCGTTCGACTCGCGCGCGATCTCGACCCGCGCCGATTCCGAGCGCAGCGGATCCCGCGCGACGATGAACAGCTTCGCGCCCATGCGCGCGAGCGCGCGCGCCGACGCGAGCCCGATGCCGTTCGTCGCGCCGGTCACCAGCGCGGTCTTGCCGCGAAGATCGATCATGGGATCAGCACCACCTTCCCGACGTTCTTGCGGTCCTGAATGTAGTGGTGCGCTTCGGCGGCGTGCTCCAGCGGGAACGTCGCCGCGATCAGCGGCGCGATCTCCTGGCGGTGCCAGCAGCCGAGCAGCGACTCGAGCCACGAGTTCACGCGTTCGATCTCGTCCCACAGGTGCGCGAGGTTCACGCCGAACACTCCCCGGTTCTCGTTGATGAGGCGCGTGGGTGTGAAGTGGAACCAGGGCAGGCGCGCGGCCGTCAGGAGCGCGCGGAAGGGGTTCCGGCGCTTGCCCGGCGCGGCCGCCGAGAGCCCGAACATCGCGAGGCGCCCGGTGGGCGAGAGACAGCGGTAGCTCTTGCGGAACGAGTGACCGCCGACCGCGTCGAGCACCAGGTCGACCCCGCGGCCGCGCGTGTACTCGCGCACGCGCGCCTCGAAGTCGTCGCTCGCGGGATCGATCGCGAAGTCGAGCCCGAAGCGCTTCAGCGCGTCGTGTTTCGGGCCCGACGCGGTGCCGATCACGCGTGCGCCGACGCGCTTGGCGAGCTGCAGCGCTGCGATCCCGACTCCGCCGCCGGCCGAGTGAATCAGGACGGTCTGGCCGGCGCGCAGCCCGCCCATGACTTCGAGGATCTGCCATGCGGTGAGATAGTTCACCGGCAGCGCGGCGCCCTGCGGCGCGCTCATGTCGGGCGGCCGCGTGGCGAGCTGGACCTCCGGCACGCACACGGTGTCCGCGTAGCCGCCGAAGCGAGTCAGCGCCAGGATGTCGCGCCCGATCCAATCGGGCTCGACCTCGGCGCCGACCGCGTCGACCTTGCCCGAGATCTCGTAGCCGGGCACGACGGGGCGGGCGGGAAGATCGGGGTACAGGCCCATGCGGCCCATGACGTCGGCGAAGTTCACGCCGATCGCCTCGACGCGGACCCGCACGTGGCGCGGCCCCGGCAGCGGGTCCGCCGTTTCGCGCAGTCGCAGCACCTCGGGACGGCCGAAGCGCTCGATCCAAACCTGTCTCACGTCCACCCCCTGTGGCGACGCGATTCTAGGGGGCAGATGCGCTGCGCGCCGCGCTAGTCGGCCTCGGCGTCCTCGATGGCTTCCGGCTCGAGCGGTCCGAACTGGCTCGAGAACACCTGGTAGCGCGCGAGCACGTCGATCAAGTACTTCGGCCGCGGGTTGTGGCCGCGCGCGACGAGGCGCTGCACGCGGTACGGCCCCAGGTTGTAGGCCGCGATCGCCAGCGCGGGATTCGGGTACATCTCGAACATCTCGCCGAGATAGCAGGCGCCGATCGACACGTTCGCCGCCGGGTCGAGCAGCGTGCGCGGACCGGTCCACGGAATGCCGTGCCGCTTCGCGATGTCGCGGGCGACGAACGGGCGAACCTGCATCAGGCCGATCGAGCCGCCCGTGCCGCGCGCCGTCGGGCGGAAGTCGCTCTCCTGCTCGATGATCGCGAGGACCAGGAGCGGATCGAGCTGGTGCGCAAGCTGCGCGGACTCGAGCGCGTTCGCGACGCGCGCGCGATCGACCGGCGTGAGCTCCGGGGCGTGCTCGACCAGGAGCTCCGCGAGGCGCTCGGCGAGTCGCGGCGTCACGACCGCGATGTTCGGTGCGGCGCGGACTTCCAGCCGCGGCGGCGCGATGCGGGCCGACTCAGGCTCCGGGACGGCGGCGATCTCGGGCCTGTGCGGAAGGCGCACGCTGGCCTGCTCGCTCGGGATCGCGGCGTGAAACGGCATCTGGAACGGCGTCTGACAGGCGCCGAAGATCAGCGCGGCTGCCGCCCCCAGGAGAACCCGTTGCAGCGCGGAGCGACCCTCCGCTGTGCGTAGCGCTCGATGCAAGCGCGCTCCCTTGATTCCCCCACGGACCACGGACTTGGCAGCCAGCCGAGGCGGAGTCCACCAAACAAGCTCCATACGGGATGTGATCGGAGTCACCCGGCCCGATCCGTGTGATCGGCCTCACGCAAGCAGGGCGAGCAAGTCCTCGCGGGAGATGGCGTCGGACCGGTCGGCGCCGGCGAGCGCCGCCTCCGCCAGCTCCCGTTTCCGCTGCTGGAGCGCGAGGATGCGCTCCTCCACGGTGTCGCGAGCCACCAGGCGATACACCATGACAGGGCGGTCCTGGCCGATGCGGTGCGCGCGGTCGGCGGCCTGCTCCTCGACCGCCGGGTTCCACCAGGGATCGAGCAGGAAGACGTGGTCCGCGGCCG
>DATFUE010000093.1:0-6216 GCA_035261165.1 Myxococcota bacterium | reverse complement strand
GTTCCATTTTCGGCTATGCCAGAATGCGGCCCGCCCCCGATGGAAAAACTCGTCTACCTGTTGTGGCGCGATGCGAGCGAGAGCGCCGACATGTTCGCGCGCCGCCTGGTCGGCTCCGCGGGCCCGAAGCTCGTCGGCGCCGGCGCCCGCTCCGTGACCGTGAACGCGGCAGACGCGCGGGCCGACCTCGGCAAGACCGTCCCGATCCGGAGCTCGGCGCCGGAGTTCGCCGGGCTGGTCTCGTTCTGGCTGGGCTGCGTCGACGATCGGCCCGCGTACGAGCCGATCTTGCGCGAGTCGGCCGCGCGGGTCGCGGGTTACCTGGTCACCGAGTCGGTGCCGCGCGACTTCGGTGCGCGTTCCTGGCCCGACGGCGTGCGCAGCCCGGGCGTGAAGCTGATCAGCGCCTTCGAGCAGCCCACGCGACTCACTCGCGAGGAGTTCATCGCGCGCTGGCACGGCTCGCACACGCCGCTGTCCCTCGAGATCCACCCGCTCTGGCGCTACGTGCGCAACGTCGTGGCGCGGCCACTCACCGCCGGCGCGCCGAACTTCGCGGGCATCGTCGAGGAGCACGTGCGCGAGCTCGCCGACCTGACCGACCCCGCGCGCTTCTACGGCGGGAAGGAGCACATGGCCGCGAACATGCGGCGCGTGCTCGACGACGCGCGCAGCTTTCTCGACCTCGAGCGCGTGGCGTCCGTGGTCGCGAGCGAAACCATCCTGTCGTAAGGGGCCGCGATGCTGCTCGAGAGTCAGGTCGCGATCGTGTCGGGCGTCGGTCCGGGCATGGGGCGCGACATCGCCCTGCGCTTCGCGCGCGAAGGCGCGAACCTCGCGCTCGGCGCGCGCTCGGCGGACTACCTGGAGAGCGTCGCCAAGGAGGTGCGCGCGCTGGGCCGGCGCGCCGTCGCGCTGCCGACCGACATCTCGAAGCTCGAGGACTGCGCGCGGCTGGTCGGCCGCGCCGAGGAAGAGCTCGGCGGCGTCGACATATTGGTGAACAACGCCTACCACCCCGGCCGCTACGAGCTGTTCGAGCACGCGGACCTCGAGCGCTGGCGCGAGCCGCTCGAAGTGAATCTGTTCGGCTCGCTGCGACTCACTCAAGAAGTCGTGCCGCGCATGAAGCGGCGCGGCGGCGGCTCGGTGGTGTTCATCAACTCGATGATCGTGCGCGAGGTGCTGCCCACGATGGCGAGCTACGCGGCCTCGAAGGGCGCCCTGCTCGCCGCGGCGCAGGGCCTCGCGCGCGAGCTCGGCCCGCACCGCATCCGCGTGAATTCGGTGTTGCCCGGCTACATCTGGGGCGCGACGCTCGAGGGCTACTTCAGGGCGCAGGCGGACGCGCGCAAGGTCTCGCCCGAGGTCGTGTACCGCGAAGTCGCCGCGAAGCTCGCGCTCGGCTCGATCCCCGGCTCGGAGGAGATCGCCGGCGCCGTGCTGTTCTTCGCCTCGCAGCTCTCGAGCGTGGTCACGGGCCAGTCACTCGACGTGAACGGCGGCCAGGTGATGGCGTGAGTCGCGGCCAGCGGTGACCTGGCTCGCACGCGAGGCCACGGTGCGGCGCGTCGTCGACGGCGCGCTGCGCAGCCGCGCGCCGGTGATCCTCGGCGGCCCGGGCATGGGCCGCACCACGGTGGTGAACGCGGCCGCCGAGAGACTGCGCGCCCAGGGGATCGAGGTCGCGGTCCTCGAGCTCGGCGACGAGTCCGCGGCGCTCGGCGCATCGCACGCGAGCGTCACGCTGCGCACCGGCGGGCTCGCGCTGCACCGCGAGATCGCGCGGGGGCGCATGCCGCTGGTCGAGAAACGCGCCGTGCAGCGCGTTCCCCTGGTGCTGCTCCTGCGCCGCGACCTGCGCGCCTGGGGCGCGGCGGCGGGCTTCGCGCTCGCCGAGGACGAGCTCGAGCGCGCGTTCCGCGCCAGCGGCGGACATCCCGCGATCTTCGCGGCCTGGCTCGAGGCGCACCGCGTCGCGCGCTCCCCCGCCGCGCTCGAGAAGCGCCTGCTGGCGAGCTCGGCCGCGCTGTTCGCGCGCATCGACCGCGAGCTCGCGCACCCCGAGCTGGTGAAGATCTGGGCCTGGCTCGCCGAGCGGGGCGGCACGACCGTGCGCGAGATGCAGA
Source organism: Myxococcota bacterium (assembly GCA_035261165.1). Lineage (GTDB taxonomy): Bacteria > Myxococcota_A > UBA9160 > SZUA-336 > SZUA-336 > VGRW01. The sequence continues at coordinate 4,087 of DATFUE010000093.1, read as the reverse complement.
GCGCGACGGGGGCGACCAAGGCCGCGCTCGACCGCCTGGCGCTGGCGGGCCCGGTGTCTCGCACGCTCGAGTCGAGCGCCGAGATCGCCGCCGCTTGCGGCCTGTATCTGAAGCACGCGCGAAGCTAGTGACTCAGCCACAAGCCGAGGTCCGGCTCATCGGCGAAGATCTCGACGCGCCGGCCCGCGAAGGGCGACGGCGAGGCGCCGAGGTGGAACGCGGTCGAGCCTTCGGCCAGTCCGACGCGCTGCGCGCGCGCGACGAGCGCGAGCGCGCTCGTGCCGGAGGTGAAGCGCGCGTTCAGCTCGACCACCGAACGGAAGCGCTCGGCGCCGTCTGGCGTGCGGTAGCTGAACGCGTCGAGCCCACACGGGCCGGTGTAGCCCAGCGAGGCTGCGGCGCGGCCGAGCGCGAGCGCGGCGCCGCGGAGCTCGTCGTCCCAGGCGCTGCCGGACGCGGCGCGGCCGTCGCGGTCGAGCCGGGCGAGGTGTCCGATCGGCACACCGGCGGGTGTCACGACCTGCACCAGGGTCCCGAGCAGACGCACGTCGTCGGGCGCGACCACCCAGAGCTGCGCGGAGAGATCCTCGACGCGCTGGAGCCACGGCTCGACCACGCAGCCGCCGCGCGCACGCAGGCGCGGCAGGTTCCCGCGCAGCGCCTCGGGATCGAGGCGCCCGTCGCGCCCGGCGAGCCGTCCCCGGCCGCTGGTGCCGAAGCGCGGCTTGAGCACGAAGCTCGACGCGAGCCCGGCCGGCCAGCGCGCGATGGCGCTCTCGATCCGACACCGCACGGTGTCGGCCGCCCCCAGCTCGTCGGGCGCGAGGGCCAGCAGCGCGTCGGCGAGCTCCGGCTCGAGCAGCCCGTGCGCGCGCGCCGAGTCGAGCGCGAACGCCTTGTCGTGAACCCGCGCCACCACGGCGGCGGGAGGCGCGTGCAGCGGCACCTGCTCGCGCTCGGCCCAGGCCTCGGCCTCGGCGGTCGAGAGCCAGGGCACGAGCTCGGCTCCCGAGTCACACAGCTCGAGCGCGGGCCGGGACGCATCGTGCGCCAGCGCGCCGCACAGCTCCGCGCGGGCCGGCGCCATCGGGCCCACCGCGCGCGCCGACCCCGCGAACGACGCCGACCAGAGGCGCGCCGCCGCGCGCACGCGCGGATGCGCGGCCATGCGCGTCCAACCCTCGCCCTCCTCGGCACCGAGGTTCGCGAACAGGCGGGGCGCGCCGCTCACGAGCGCGGCCGCCGCGCGCGCGGCCGACTCTCTTGGGTCGCACGCGCGGCGCGCACGTGCTCGATCAGCGCGTCCCCGAGCCCCGCCTCGCGCCGGGCCTCGGAGTGGAAGCTGCGCGCCTTCGCGCGCGACGCCTCGAGCGGAAACGGCACCGAGGCGGTGTAGCGCTCGACCTCGCCCTCCCCGGCGGGCGAGAGTCGCGCGAGCCAGTTCGCCGCGAGCGCGACGTGCCGCTGCTCGTCGCGGTGCACGAGCTCGGAGACGCGCGCGCTCGCCTCGTCGCCCGCGCGCCGGAAGCCGTCGGCGTACAGCAAGGTGAAGTCGAGGTTCGCCTGCTCCAGTGTGAGTCCCAGCGCCGCCAGGAACGCGAGCGGTCCGCGCGGGTGCGCGTGAATCGCGGGCACGTGCTTCCAGAAGTAATCGGACAGCGGCTCGTCGCCGAAGCCCTCGCCGTGCGCGCGCAGGCGCTCGAGGTACATGCGGCAGTGTCGCTGCTCGTCGGCCAGCGCGAGCGCGAGCTCGCGCCGCAGCTCGGGCGCGAGCTCGGGCCAGCGCAGCAGCGCCCACGCGAACAGCTCCACCGCCATGAGCTCGTGGTGCGCGAAGCGGCGCAGACAGATCGCGCGCGCGCGCGGAGTCGCGAGCTCCCCGGGTCGGGGCAGGCGCGCGGCGCCGCCGCGCATCTCGAGCCCGGGCGCGCGCGCGGGTCGCTCCAGGTAGAGCGCCTGACCCCGATCGGTGTCGGGCAGGAGCGCGCCGTCAGCGCCGAACGGCGGGGTGAGCTTCGCCTCGAGGTCGCCCGAGCCGAGGATCGCGAGGCAGCGCTCGCGCAGGGAGGTCGCCGTCATGACTCGCCCGAGACTACAGCTCGCGCGCACAATTCGGTAAGGTGCTCCTACCCCTCGAGCCTCGAGCTTCGATTCTCTCGATCGAGGAGGTGCGGGTGATCGCAGCGTTCCGCGGGTTCGGGGCCAGCGACGCGCTGGACGTAGCCCTGGTCGCCCTCTTGCTCTACACCGGAATGAGTTGGCTGCGGCGCACGCACGCGGCGCTCGCGGTTCTTGGTCTCTCGCTCCTGGGCGGCGTCTATCTGTGCGCGCGCCTGCTCGACCTGCAGCTCACGACCTGGGTGTTCCAGGGCTGCTTCGCCGTGCTCGCGTTGGCGCTCGTGGTGATCTTCCAAGAGGAGCTGCGGCGCGGCTTCGAGGAGATCGCGGCGTTCGCGGTGGGACAGCGCGGCGACCGCCGCCCCCGGCTCGACACCGCGGACCTGCTCGCGCGCGCTCTCGCGGAGCTCGCGTCGGCGCGCGTCGGCGCGCTGGTCGTGGTCGCGGGCACGCAGCGACTCGACCGCCATCTGCAGGGTGGACACGAGCTCGGCGGCCGACTCTCGCCTGCGCTGCTCGCGAGTCTCTTCGACCCGCACTCGCCGGGTCACGACGGCGCGGTCGTGGTCGAGGACCGCGACGTGACTCGCTTCGGCGCGCACCTGCCGCTGGCGCGCGGCACGGACGCTCTGCGCGGGCTCGGTACGCGCCACAGCGCGGCCGTCGGTCTCTCCGAGCGCAGCGACGCGCTCTGTCTCGTCGTCTCGGAAGAACGCGGCTCCGTCTCCGCCGCGCGCAACGGCGAGCTGTGCCAGATCGGCTCCGAGGACGAGCTCGCGAAGCGGATCGCCGCGTTCTACCGCGAGCGCCGCGCGCTCGGCCGCGCGCGCCCGAAGCTGATCGAGCTGGTGCGCGGCAGGCAGGCGGAGAAGGTCGCCGCGCTGCTGCTCGCGCTCGGCCTCTGGCTCCTGCTCGCGCGCGGCCTGCACCGCTAGCCGAGGCGCGAGACCCGCGCCGCACACGGCGAAGGCGCGAGACCCGCGCCGCACACCATGAAGGCGCGTCCGCGTAGTTCTAGCGACGGAGCCGCACCGGCTCGCCGCGGAGATAGCCGGCGAGCCGCGCTTCGAGCTTCGCCGCCAGGGCCGAGTCACCCCGGGCGTGGGCCAGCGCGACGGCCTGGCGCCCCCTCGCGATCGCCTCGTCCGCGCGTCCCGCTTCCATCGATGCCAGCGCCCAGACGTCGAGCTCCTCGGGCGAGTCACAGGGGGACTCTCGGCAGGCTTCCTCGCAGAGCGCGAGCGCCCGCGGGCCGTCGCGGAGCTGCGGCTCGGGTGACACGGAGAGGAGTCGCGCGAGGCGCAGACGGGTCTCGCGGGCGCCGCGCGGGTCGGCGAGCGCCGCCCGGTACGCGGCCTCGGCGTCGGCGATGCGGCCTGCCCGCTCGAGCGCGCTGCCGAGCGCAAGCTGCCCGCCGGCGAGCTGCGGGTCGAGCGCAAGCGCGCGCTCGAGATCGGCGACGCCCTCGTTCGGCGCGCCGGTCGCGGCGAGCAGCCGGCCCAGGTTGGCGAGCGCGCGCGGCAGATCGGAGCGGATCCGCAGCGCGGCTTCGAATTCGCTGCGCGCGTCGTCGAGCTCGCCGCGCGCCGCGAGCGCCACGCCGAGCTCCGTGTGCGCAAACCAGTTGGAGCGAGTCACGTCGATCGCGTGCGTGAAGAGCGTCACCGTGTCGTGCCAGGTCCGCACCTGCGCGCGCGTCTGCCAAGTCAGTGCCCCCAGGAGGAGCGCGGCGGCGCCGAGCGCGACCGGGCGCCCGAGGCGCGCGCGCTCGGCGAGCTCGGCCAGCGCGTACGACGCCGCGAGCGCGAGGCCCAAGAACGGCAGATACGTGTAGCGATCCGCGAATGCCTGCACGCCGACCTGCACCAGGCCGAGCGTCGGCACCAGCGTGCCCGCGAACCAGAGCCAGCCGACCAGTAGCCACGGCCGCCGCCGCCTCTGCGCGAGCGCCAGCGCAGTGACTCCGCCG
>DATFUE010000092.1:0-14517 GCA_035261165.1 Myxococcota bacterium | reverse complement strand
CCTGGCGTACACGCACGAGTTCGCGTTCGCGGATCCGAACCCGATCGTGCGCATCGCGCGCCGCCTGGACCTCGCGTTCCGCGAGCGCGCGAAGAAGCCGTCGTCGAAGTACCGGATCGCGGCGCGACTCGACCAACTGCTCGGGCGCGGATGAGCGCCGCGATCGGGAGCGCGCTCCGCGTGGGCGGGCTCGACGCCACCGTGCTGGCGCGCTCCGAGCGCGGCGACGGCCGACACCAGGTGGTGTCGGTGCAGCTCGGCGGCCGCGAGGTGGTGGTGAAGCTCTACGGGCGCAAGCGCGCGCAACTGCCGACCTTGCTGCGCGCCTTCGGCCACCGGTTCCTGGTGGGTAAGACAGGTCTCTCGGCGCGCGCGCGGCGCGAGACGGAGGCGCGCCTGATCCGCTTGTGGCGCGCGCACGGCTTCGCGGCGCCGGAGCTGCTCGAGCTCTCGCTCCCGGCGCCGGTCGCGCAGCCGTACCTCGTGCTCGAGCGCATCGACGGCCCGACCGTCGACGCGCGCCTGCGCGATCCGCAGGCGGCGCAGGCCGAGCTCGAAGCGGCGCTCGGCAGCTTCGCCGCGGAGTGGAGCCGGCGCCACGATCTCGCGGAGCAGCTCGAGGAGCCCGGCCTCGTGCATGCCCACGCGAGCTTCGCGCATCTCCTCGACCGCGGCGGCGCGTGGAGCTACTTCGACTTCGAGTACGCCTACACCGACGTGCGTCGGGTCGAGCAGCTAGTCGCGGTGGAGATCGCGGGCTTCGTCGCGTCGCTGCGCCGCGCGGCCGGGGCGCGCGCCATACCGCTGTTACGCGCGCTCGTGGAGGGCTACACCGATCGGGGTCGCCTGCGGCGCGCCGCCGCGCACGGCGCCGTCGGACGCTTCCGCGGGCTCGAGTCACTCGCGCGCCTGCTGCCGATCTTGCGCGGGCGCGGTCCGCGCAAGCTGCGCGAGAGCGTCGCCGCGCTCGAGGCGGAGCTCGAGCGCGCGCGCTGACGGCGCGCGCCTAGACGCCCGCGCCCGCCGCCGCTTCGCCAGAGAGCGGCAGGCGCAGCACGAAGCGGCCTCCGCCGGGGGAAGTTGCCGTGACGTCGCCGCCGTGACTGCGCGCGATCGCGCGCGCGATCGGCAACCCGAGACCCGTGCCCGCGCCCGTCCCCGCGCGCGTGGAGTAGAAGCGCTCGAAGACGCGCTCGAGCTGGTCGCTGGGGAGGCCGAGCCCGCCGTCCGCGACCGAGAGCTCGGCGGCGCCGCCGCGCTCGCGGACCTCGACGCTGACCTTCCCGCCGGCCGGCGTGTGGCGCAGCGCGTTGTCGAGCAGGTTGAGGATCGCCTGCCGGATCTGGGTCACATCGGCGTCGACGGCGACGCTCTCGCCGCTGCACTCGAGCGATACGCCGCGCTCCTCCGCGATCACGCGCACGTGCTCGACGAGTGTCTGCGTCTGGGCGAGCAAGCCGATCCGCTCGCGCACCAATGACTCGCCGGGCCCGCTCTCGAGCTTCTCGAGCAGGAGCAGGCGGTTCACGAAGCGCACCAGGTCGTCGACTTGCTCGATCGCCACGTCGACATGCTCGCTCGCGCCGCTCTCGGAGCGCGCCGCCTCCAGCTCGAGATGACCGCGAATCGCCGTGAGTGGCGTGCGCAGCGCATGCGCGGCGTCCGCGGTGATGCGCCGCACGCGCATCACCTCCGCGCGAATCCGCGAGAGCAGGTCGTTCAGCACCGCGGCGAGCCGGTCGATCTCGTCGCCCGACCCCGTGCGCGGCAGCAGTGTGCCGTCGGCCGAGCCGCCCAGCGTGCGCGCCTGCGCCGCGATCTGCGCCACCGGCCGCAGCGAGCGCGCAGCGACCCAGTACGCCGACAGCCCGCCGACGACCGCGATCGCGATGAGCGAGGTCACCAAGTTCCTGCGCAGCCCCGAGTACCAGCGCTGCACCTCCTTCAGGCTCATCCCGATGCACACGTGATAGTCGCCGACCCAGGTCTCGAGCCCCCGCACCTCGAGTGGGCCGTTCGGGCTGCGCGGGTGCGCGAAGTCCCAGTAGATCGGGGCGGACTGAGCCACTCCGCGCGCGCCGGGGAAGCCGGAGTCGGGCACGTTCGGGCTGCGCGCGACGAGCTGGTTCTGGCGATCGCGGATCTCGATGAAGAACTCGTCCTCGCGCCGGTGCTCGCCGGCGACCTGAGCGATCCAGTCCTCGAGGTGATTCGTGCCCATGACGACGCGCAGGTCGCCGAGGCTTTCCTCGAGCCGATCGTCGACCTCCTCGATGAAGGAGTGCCGGAAGCGCTCGAGCACGTACACGATCTGCAGCGCCACGAGACTCACGACCGCGGTGAACACCGCGAGCGCGATGCGCAGACGGATGCTTCGGTTCACGGCGCGGGAGAGAGCATGTAGCCGACCCCGCGACGCGTGTGGATCAGCTTCTTCTCGAACGGCTCGTCGATCTTCCGGCGGAGATACCGGATGTAGACGTCGATCACGTTCGAGAAGCTGTCGAAGTTCATGTCCCACACGTGCTCGGAGATCATCGTGCGCGTGACGACTTCGCCCGCGTGTCGCGCGAGATACTCGAGCAGCGCGAACTCCTTTTGCGTGAGGTCGAGGCGCACGCCCGCGCGCTCCGCCTTGCGCGCGAGCAGATCGACGCGCAGATCGCCGACCTCGAGCAGGCTCGGCCGCGCGGTGCCTCGCCGCAGCAGGGCGCGAACCCGGGCGAGCAGCTCGGCGAACGCGAACGGCTTGGGAAGGTAGTCGTCGGCGCCGGCGTCCAGGCCGCGCACGCGGTCGTCGACCTCGTCCCGCGCCGAGAGCACGAGCACGGGCGTCGCGCGCCCGCCGGAGCGCAGCTCGCGCAGGACCGACAAGCCGTCGCGCTTCGGCAGCATCAGGTCGAGGACGATCGCGTCGTACGGGTTCACGAGGCCCAGCCGGAGGCCGTCCTCTCCGTCCGCAGCCGCATCGACCGAGAACCCGGCCTCGCGCAGTCCGCGCTCAACGAAACTTCGCACCCGGAGCTCGTCCTCTACCACCAGTACCCGCATGGGCGCGGAGGGTAGCCGCTGACCGGCCCCGGCGCTGCGGACCCCCGCCGACCGGCGAAACGGGCCACACGCCGGATGCGAACTGGGGGATACTGGCCAGATGGATGGGGTGGAGCGGCGGCCTGGACTCGTCGTCGCGCGCGTGCTCGTAGGGCTGGCCCTCGTCGCCGCGACGCTCTGGATCCTCAGCCCGTTTCTCGTCGCGGGGGTCTGGGCGGCGATCGCGGCCTACATGACCTGGCCGATGTACGCGCGGGTGCGCGCCTGGACCGGCCGGCCGAAGCTCACCGCGGCTCTGGTCACCCTGTTCTTCGCGCTCTTGATCGCGATCCCGGTGGGCTGGTTGCTGCTGGCGTTCGCGACACAGGCGGGGGTCGTGGCGGATCGCGTTCAGGCGTGGGTCGCGGCGGGCTCGCAGCCGCCGCAGTGGGTGCTCGACACGCCGTGGCTCGCCTCGCGGGTCGAGGAGCTGCGCGCGAGCCCGCTGTTCGGGCCCGCGGCCGCTGGCGAGTGGGTTGCGCGCTACGGGCAGGTCGGATCGCAGGCGGCGGTGGCCCTGGGAGGCGGCATCGCGCGCAACGTGCTCGAGTTCCTCATCTCGCTCGTGGTGTTGTTCTCGCTGTATGTCGACGGCGAGCGCATCGCCGGGCACGTGCGGCGGCTCGCGGTCTTGCTCATGCCCAGCGACGACCCGCAGCTCGTCGACAAGGTCGGCGCGATCGTCAGCGCGGTCGTCTTCGGACTGCTCGGCACGGCGCTCGCGCAGGGCGTGCTCGCGGGCATCGGCTTCTGGATCTTCGGCGTGCCCTCGGCGGTGTTCTTCGGCTTCCTGACCGCGCTCTTCTCGCTCGTGCCCGCGGGACCGGCGCTGATCTGGCTCGGCGCGTGCGTTTGGCTCTGGTCGCAGGGCTGGGTGCTCGCGACGGTCGGAATGGCGGTCTGGGGAACGCTGCTCGTCAGCTCGATCGACAACGTGCTGCGGCCGCTGTTGATCAGCGGCCCGACCCGGATCCCGTTCATGCTCGTGTTCTTCGGCGTACTCGGCGGGCTCTCGGCCCTCGGACTATTGGGCGTGTTCGTCGGACCGGTGCTGCTCGCGGTGGGGTTCGGCCTGCTCGCGGACTTCCCCACGCGCTACAGGGACGTGCGCCGGGCCTGAGGCAGTTTTGTGTAGCCCTCGCTTGCGTGGATATTCGCGGAGCGTCACGAGCCGCCGCGGTGCACGTCGGGTGCCGGACGTCCGGTCGAGTGAGTCGGCAGCGGTCTTGCTCCCAATTCTACGAAGCGCCGGAAAATCTTACCGAGGCGAAAACAGCTAGTCGAAGAGCTGCGCGTCCTCGGGGCCGAGGTACTCGCCGTCGACCCAGACGCGGTCGAGTCGACGGGCCGAGATGCGCCAGCTCTCGGGCGTGCGCAGCAGAGCATCGCTGTACCGGCTGCCCTCCGTCGTGCGGACCAGGCTGCCGTCGCGCTTCACCTGCAGGTGCGTCGCCGTCAGGTACGACGTACACCGCGCCGTGTCGCCGGACAGCTCGATCAGCGGATTCGTGATCACGTGCTGGGTGACCTTGAAGATGCGCATCGCCCCCGCGAGCCACGGGCCGAGCTGCGCGAAGCCCAGCTCCGCGCCGCGCTCCACCGCGTAGTGGATGCGCGCGTCGGGCGTGAAGACGCGCTCGAGCGCCTTCCAGTCCTTCGTGTCGATGGCGCGCGCGTAGCGGTACAGGAGCTGCGTGATCTCGGAGACGTCGGCGACCGCGTCAGTCACGTCTTTCCTCCTTCGGAGCGCTAGATCGCCCGCTCGCGATTCGCCCAGTACGGATCGCGCAGCTTGCGCTTGTAGAGCTTGCCGTTGGGATCGCGCGGCAGCTCCGCGAGGAAGTCGACGGTCTTCGGCGTCTTGAACTTCGCGAGCTTGTCGGCGCAGAACGCGAGGATCTCCGCGGCGAGCGCGGGTCCGGGCGCGACGCCGGCCGCCGGCTCGATCACCGCCTTCACCTCCTCGCCCCAGTCCTCGTTCGGGATGCCGAAGACCGCGACGTCGCCGACCTTCGGGTGTGCGAGCAGCACGTTCTCGATCTCTGCGGGATAGATGTTCGCGCCGCCCGAGATGATCATGTCGATCTTGCGATCGCACAGGAACAGGTAGCCGTCCACGTTCAGGTAGCCGACGTCGCCGACGGTGAAGTAGTTGCCGATGCGGTTCTTGCGCGTCTTCTCCTCGTCCTTGTGATACGCGAAGTCGGCCTGGCCGAGACGCATGTACACCGTTCCCTGTAGTCCGGTCGACAGCTCCTTGGCTTCGTCGTCGTAGATCTTGATGTCCGCGCCGGGCCAGGCCTTGCCGACGGTTCCGGGGTAGCGGCGCCACTCCTGGGGAGTCACGAGCGTGCCGCCGCCTTCGGTCGCGGCGTAGTACTCGTAGATCGAGTCACCCCACCAGTCGAGCATGCGGCGCTTGACGTCGGGCGGGCAGGGCGCCGCCGCGTGCACCATGGTGCGCGTGGAGCTGCTGTCGTACTTGGCGCGCACGTCGGGCGGCAGTGCGAGCATGCGGTGGAACTGGGTCGGTACCATGTGACTCGTCGTGACTCGGTACTTCTCGATCAGCCGCAGCGAGTCCTCCGGGGTCCACTTCTCCATCAATACCACCGGGTGTCCCATGTTCAGCGACGCCGAGGCGAACACGAGCACGGCGGTGTGATACAGCGGCGACCCGACGATGTGCACGTTTCCGTCCTCGGCCTTGATGCCGAACATCGCGAGAAAGCCAGTGAACAGGGTCGCGAGCGTGTCCGGGTCGAGCGGCGCCAGCGGCCGGCGCACGCCCTTCGGCTTTCCGGTCGTGCCCGAGGTGTAGTTCATCACGGCTCCCGCGGCGCGCTCCGTGGGGAGGCTCGTCGGCTGACCGCGAACCAGGGCGTCGAACGGGCGGAAGCCGGGCACGGCGCCGATCGCGAAGCGGCCCGCCTCGGGGAACCCGATCTCGTCGGCGGCCGCCCGGCACGTGTCCGCGACGCGCTCGTGCGCGATGAACGCCTTCGCCTCGCTGTCCTGGAGGATGTACGCGATCTCGCCCGCCGCGAGGTGCCAGTTGATCGGCACCAGATACCAGCCGCACTGCGCGCAGGCGAGATTCAGCGCCATGAACTCCGCGCAGTTCGGCATCGCGATCGCGACCGCGTCACCGCGCTGCAGGCCCGCCGCGCGGAGGCCGTGCGCGATCTGGTTCTGCAGCACGAACAGCTCACCGCGCGTCCACTCTCTCCCGTCGGGCGCGGCCAGCGCCAACACCGACGGGTCACTCTGCGCGAAATTCCAGAACCCGAGGCCAGCCATCAGTCGGCTCCTATGGTTTGTGATCGGCGACGATGTAGGTCGAGAAGTACTGCGACCCGCCGCCGTAGGCGTGACCGAGCGCCTTGTGCACTCCGTCGACCTGATGCTCGCCCGCCTGACCCCGCACCTGCAGCGCGGCTTCGGCGAAGCGGATGAGGCCCGACGCGCCGATCGGGTTCGACGAGAGCACGCCCCCCGACATGTTCACCGGCAGATCACCGTCGATGGCCGTCGCGCCCTCGTAGGTCATCTTCCAGCCCTGACCTTCTTCGGCGAAGCCCATCGTCTCCATCCACATGGGCTCGAACCAGCTGAAGGGCACGTAGATCTCGGCGCAGTCGATCTCCTTGCGCGGGTTCGTGATGCCCGCCTTCGCGTACAGGTCCTTCGCGTTCATGCGGCCCGCGAGCGGATTCACCTGGTCGCGGCCGGCGAACATGGTCGGCTCGGAGCGCATCGCGGTCGCGTGCACCCACGCCGGCTTGCCGGGTGACTTCGCGGCCTTGGCTTCGCTCGCGAAGATCATCGCGCACGCGCCGTCGGACGAAGGGCAGGTCTCGAGATAGCGAATCGGATCCCAGAGCATCGGCGAGGCCATCACCTGCTCGAAGGTGACTCCCGGAATCTTCACGTGCGCGTACGGGTTCTTGAGCGCGTTCTGGCGGTCCTTCACGGCCACGCGGATGCCGGTGTCCTCGGGTGCGCCGGAGCGGCGCATGTAGGCGCGGATCAGCGGCGCGAAGTAGCCGCCCGCGCCCGCGATCACGGCGACGCTGAACGGTGTAGACACCGTGAGCGCCCACATCGCGTTCGACTCGGACTGTTTCTCGAAGGCCACGCAGAGCACGCGCTCGAAGACGCCCGACTCGACGAGCGACGAAGCCACGATCCCCGTCGAGCCGCCGACGCTGCCCGCGGTGTGCACGCGCAGCAGCGGCTTGCCCGCGGCGCCGAGCGCGTCGGCGAGAAACAGCTCCGGCATCATCACGCCCTCGAACATGTCGGGCGCCTTGCCGACCACGACGGCGTCGATGTCCTGCCAGCCGAGGTCGGCGTCGGCGAGGGCCGCGAGCGCGGCCTCGCGCACCAGCCCCGGCATCGACACGTCGACGCGCTTCGCGTCGTACTTGGTCTGTCCGATTCCGATGACCGCGCTGCGCTCGCCCATCAGTCCCCCTCCAAGACGCACACCAGGTTCTGCTGCAGACACGGGCCCTGTGTCGCGTGCGCGACCGCGCGGTCGCCATCGCGGGCCATGAGTCGCATCGCCGCCTCGCCGATGCGCACGAGGCCCGCGGCCATGAGCGGGTGCGAAGTGAGTGCTCCACCAGATGGATTCACGTCGACGGACTCGCCCAGGCCGAGCGCCGCGCGCAGGATCAGCTCCTGGTGCGAGTACGGCGCGTGCAGCTCCGCGAGGTCGACGCGACCCTTGTGCACCCCCGCCCTCGCGCCCGCGATCTCCGTCGACGCGGAGCGCGCGAGCTCGCGCACCCCGAGCCCCTGCGGCTCGATGCGGTGATCGATGCCGCGGATCCAGACGGGCCGCTCGCACAGCTTTCGCGCGCGCTCGCCCGCGACCATCACGAGCGCGGACGCGCCGTCCGTCACCGGCGGCAGATCGTGCGCGCGCAGCGGCGAAGAGACACAGGGCTCGAGCAGCAGCTTCTCGACGTCGAATTCGCCCGACACCACCGCGTGTGGGTTGCCGATCGCGCTGCGTCGGCTGCGCGCGACGACCTCCGCGAGATCGCGCTCGCTCTTGCCGGTCGCCTCGAGAAACGCGCGCGCCTGGAGCGCGGCGAGGCTGTGGGCATCGGGCCAGAGCGGAGTCACGGTGTACGGATCGAGCTGGAGCGCCAGCACCTCGGCGATGTCGCCCGGCGAGGACTTCCCGAACGAGTAGACGAGCGCCGAGTCGACGTCTCCGGTCTGGATCTTGATCCACGCCTCGTACAGCGCCCAGGCGCCGTCCATCTCCACGTGTGACTCCTTGATCGGCGGCCACGCGCCGACGGCGTCGAGCGCGCCCACGAACGCGAAGCTCTGGCCCTGCAGGTAGTCACTCGAGCCCGAGCAGGTGAAGCCGATCTCCGTGCGCGGCAGACCACAGGCCCTCACGGCCTCGCGCACCACCGGCATCAGGATCTCGACCTCGTTGCGCTGCTCCTTCGCCTTCGCCGACTGCGCGAACGAGACGATCGCCACGTCGCGCATCACAGGTGCTCCTTGAAAGAGTCGTACTCCGCGTCGGGCTCCGCGATCGGCTTGAAGTAGCGGATGCTCGACATCGACGGCCCGAGCTCCTCGGCAGGCTTCCACACCGCCTGCACGCGCATGCCCATGCGCACGTCCTCGAGCGCGCACTCCTGGAGCACGTGATTGAACGGGATGTTCGCGCCGTCGAGCAGCACCGCGACGCAGGCGTACGGAGGGTTGAAGGCGAGATTCTCCGACGGCACGCGCACGATGCAGAACGTGGTGACCGTGCCCTTGTCGGCGACTTGCAGCTCCTCCTCGGTCGGCACCGCGCAGCGCGGACACGCCCCGCGCGACGGCACGTACACGCGCCGGCACTCGACGCAGCGCTGGCCGAGGATGCGGCCCTCCGCGATACCGCGCAGGAAGCGGCTCTGCGCGCGGCCGGTCACGTAGTCGTAGTCGAGCGAGACGGGAGTCACAATGCTCTTCACCAGCTCCACGACTAAGCCTCCGGCTCGAAACAGGCGAGGTCGCCCATCTCGCCCTTGGTCTCCGCGCGCCAGCGCGGGCGCACGCGCAGTCCGGTGCGCATGCGCGACTCACTGTGCGCGTCGACGGCGTGCAGCAGCGGCGTGTCCGCGCCGTCGAGCTGGATCAGCGCGTACGCGAACGGGTGCTGCAGCGGCTGCTTCGCGCGCGGCGTCGTCACCCAGGTCCAGCTCTTGACCACGCCGCTCGGGCCGACGGCCACGAACTCGTCCGTGGTCGCGTCACCGGTCGCGGGGTCGTACTCGGCGGGCGGGACCAACACCTTGCCCGCGCGCGTGCGAATGCCCACCACGCGCCGCTCGCGCAGCTCGGCGAAGAACCGGCCGAGCACCGGCCCCAGCGAGCGCCTGTAGGCGTACTCCAAATGGTGTCGCGCCGTGAGCGGCGCATCGTGTTCCGGGTTCGCCTGCGCCAAACCTCATCCCTCCCGAATGTCGGGGGCGCGCGCCGCGAAGCGCGGCCCCTCCAGCATGAGTCTCGCGGCACTGCGCATCTTGCGCGGGATCGCCGCGGGATCTGGATCCGCGCCGATCACCCAGCCGATCAGCGCCGCGAACCAGACCCCGGTGAGCGCGTCCGCAAACTCGCGCTCGTCCTCGCTCGGCGCGAACGCCTCGAGCGCACAGAGCAGCAGGCTCGGCTCGTCGCGCAGCGACGCCACGATCATGCGCGCGATCCGCCGGCTCGAAGCGGCGATCTGCTGCGCCGTCTCGCGCTCGCTGCCCGACATCGCGCGGATCAACGCGCCGCCGAGGTCCGGATTGCGCAGCAGCCCCCGCGTCGCGCGGCGAAAGAATGCGGTCACCCGCTCCTGCGCGCTGCCGCCCGCGGCGGGGCGCGCGGCGAGACTCTGCTCCAGTCGAGTCACGCCCTCGTCGAACGCGAACAGGAGGATGTCCTCCTTGCTGCGGAAATACTTGTAGAGCGTGCCCAGCGCCACGTCGGAGCGCTCCGCGACGTCGCGCAGGCGCACCGCGTCGAAGCCGCCTTGCTCCGCGAGCTCGACCGCGGCGTCGACGATGCGGCGCATGCGGCGCAGCTGGCTCGCGACGAGCTTGGGCGGGGGTGCCGCGGTCGGGCGCGCGACCGTGGCCAGGGGGGTGCGGCGCATGCGCGGATTAGAACACGTTACAATCCGATTTACTACGCTCGGCTGCGCCTCGCTGCGCGCGCCTTCCCGATGAAATCGCGTGGCACCCTACCCACGCTCCGGCGCTTGCGCGGCCGGCTCAGGGCGGCCTTCGCCGGCCGGTCGCGTTGCTCGCCTGCGTGCTCGAGAAGACCGGAGGAGATTCCTGGCAAACTGTCGGGCATGAAGTTGGGACTGCAGTTGGGGTACTGGCAGGCGCAGCCGCCTACGAATCACGTGGCGCTCGCGCAGGAGGCGGAGCGGCTCGGCTTCGACTCGGTGTGGACTGCGGAGGCGTGGGGCTCGGACGCGTTCACGCCGCTCGCCTGGATCGGCGCGCAGACGACGCGCATCAAGCTCGCCACGGGAATCGTGCAGATCTCGGCGCGCACGCCGGCAGCGACGGCGATGCACGCGCTCACGCTCGATCACCTCTCCAAGGGGCGCGTGATCCTGGGCCTCGGCGTCTCGGGCCCGCAGGTGGTCGAGGGCTGGTACGGTCAGCCGTTCGACAAGCCGCTCGCGCGCACGCGTGAATACGTCTCGATCGTCCGGCAAGTGCTGCGCCGCGAGTCAGCGGTCGCGAACGACGGCAAACACTACCCGCTGCCCTACCTCGGGCCGGGTGCCTGGGGCGTCGGCAAGCCGCTGCGCTCGATCGTGCATCCGCTGCGCGCCGACCTGCCCATCTATCTCGGCGCGGAAGGGCCGAAGAACGTCGCGCTCGCGGCGGAGGTCTGCGACGGCTGGCTGCCACTCTACTACTCGCCGTTCCGACCCGAGGTCTACGCCGAGTCACTCGCGCGCGCGAAGCCCGGCTTCGAGGTCGTGCAGGGCTTGGCGGTGAGCATCACCGACGACGTGGCGGCGGGCCTCGCGCCGGTGAAGGCGATGCTCGGCTTCTACATCGGCGGCATGGGCGCGAAGCAGCACAACTTCCACAAGGAGCTCATGGCGCGCATGGGCTTCGAGGCGGAGGCGAACCGCATCCAGGAGCTGTTCTTCGCCGGGAAGCGCGGAGAGGCGATCGCCGCGGTGCCGGACGCGTTCGCGGACGAGATCTCGCTGGTCGGGCCGATCGAGCGCATCCGCGATCGGCTCTCGGCGTGGAAGGGAACGCCAGTCACGACGCTCCTGGTTTCCGCGCAGGACCCGCAGGTTCTGCGCAGGATCGCGGAGCTCGTGCTCTAGCCGCCCCCGCGCGCGACTAGACGGCGACGCGACCGAGCGGTTAGGGTGCGCAGTCTCCGCGCTGCCCACGGACGGACACGGAGGGAGGGGAAGCTTGGCCACCGGTACCGGTGCACTCGCGAAACGCTGGGAGAAATTCTCGGCGGCACTCCCCGCGAACCTGCGCGCGCAGGTGATCGCGGAGGCGCGGGTGCTCGAGCTGCCGGGCGACGTGCCGCCATGGACCGACACCGGATTGCGTATCGCCAAGGACGACGAGATCTCGGTGCTCGCCGAGGGGCGCATCGTGATCTCGGAAGCGGCCGGTCTCTCGTACCGCCCGCGCTTCGCGCTCTGGGCGCGGGTCGCGGGCCGCGGTCCGATCTGGACCGGCCCGCGCGACACGCAGAGCTTCCGCGCGGAGCGCAGCGGCGCGCTCGAGCTCGCGATCTACAACGGCGAATGGCGGACCCCGGACGGCCTGCTCGGGACGCCCGTCGAGGCGTACGCGGGAGTCACCGGCGCGCTCGAGGCGCTCGTGATTCGCTGGCGCGGCGAGGCGCGCGCGGGGCTGGAGGAGCTGCAGCGCTCGGCGCCCGGCGAGCCGCTCGTCGCCGCGGAGCTCGAGCGGCTCGCGAGCCCCAGCGTGCGGCCCACGGGCTGGAGCTACCTGTGGTTCCTGGGCCAGAGTGACACGTACCGCGCGCTGCGAGCGGACGGGCGCGACTCGATCTCGTGCCGCTGCGAGGACGACGTGGCAATCCTGCGCCGGCCGGTCGAGTTTCCGCTCGCGCCGGACACCGAGCTGCGCTGGCGCTGGAAGATCGACCAGCTGCCCTCGAGCGCCCCCGAAGACACTCTTCTGTGTCACGACTATCTGTCGGTGGCGGTCGAATTCGAGAACGGGCGCGACCTGTCCTGGTTCTGGAGCGCGAGCCTCGCGCCCGAGACGAGCTTCGCATGTCCGATCCCGCAGTGGACGCCGCGCGAGACCCACCTCGTGGTGCGCTCGGGGACGGAGGGCCTCCATGAGTGGCGGAGCGAGCGGCGCCGCGTGCAGACCGACTACCGCGCGGCGATCGGCGACCCGCCGCAGCGCATCGTCGCGGTCTGGCTGATCGCGAACAGCGTGTTCCAGCACGGGAAGGGGATCGCGGAGTTCGCCGACATCTCCGTCGAAGGCGGCGGAAAGACTCTCGAGGTCGTCGGCCGGTGAGCGAGCGCGCTACCACTCGATTCGGTCACTTCGTCGTGCGTCAGCGGGGGCCGATCGCGCTCCTTCTGATCTTGTCGACGGCGTTCTTCCTCTACCCGACGGCGAACGCGATCTCGACGGCGCTCGGGCATCCGCTGCCGGGGCCGCGAGTGCGCGTCGGCAGCGACGCGCGCGCGCAGCTCCCGGATCACCCGTTCATTCACGCGCAGAGCAAGTTCGCCGGTGACTTCGGCAACGCGACGCCGGTCGCGATCCTGCTCGTGGTCGACGACTCGATCTACACGCCCGAGAACCTCGCGAAGATCGATGCGATCACGAAGTCGCTCGACGGCTGGGACTACGACGCCCGCGGCGACGAGCGCAAGGTCGAGAAGGAGCGCCTGGAAAAGGAAGCGAAGAAGACGCGCGCGGAGATCACCGCGGAGCTCGAGCGCCGCTTCCCGCCCTATCCGGTCAATCACGACCAGGTGCGCTCACTCACCCACCTCTCGACGCGCATCGTGATCCTAGAGAAGGACGGCACGCTGAACGCGGACCTCCTGATGGAGAACCCACCGGAGACCCAGGCCGAAGCAGACGAGATCCGGAAGAAGGCGAACGAGCTGATGCCCGACGAGGCGCGGCGGCTGCTGGTCTCGCCGGACGAGAAAGCGGCGCTGATCACGGCGGGATTCGTCACGGACCGGCTCTCGAGTCTCGAGGTCTACCGCGCCGTGTTCGATCACCTGATGGCGCTGCAGAAGCGCGAGGCGGATGAACACCATCATGTGTACATCACCGGCGCGCCGCTCGCGGTCGGCTATCTGATCGCGCACGCCTGGGAGATGGTCGTGTCGGTGGTCGGCGCGATCGTCGCGATCTTCGCGCTGCTTTGGGCCTACTTCCGCCGCTGGCACGGCGTGCTGATCCCGATGGTGGCCGCGTTCGTCACCGTGATTTGGGGCACCGGGTTCACCGGCTGGGCCGGCATCGCCTTCGATCCGCTCGTGCTCGTGATCCCGATGCTGATCACGGCGCGCGCCGTCTCGCACACCGTGCAGATGGCCGAGCGTTTCTTCGAGGACTACGAGCGCCTCTACCCGATCTACGGCGACGCGCAGCGCGCGAAGCTCGAGGCGGCCGCGATCGCGATGGGCGAGCTGATCGTGCCCGGCACCCTCGGCATCCTCACCGACGTGGCCGGACTGCTCGTGATCCTCGTGACCACGATCCCGCAGATGCGCGACCTCGGCGTGTTCGGCGCCTTCTGGGTCGCGGCCATCGTGGTCACCGTCGAGATACTGCACCCGATCCTGATCTGCTGGCTGCCCGCGCCCAAGGAATACCGCCACTACACGCCGACGATCATGCGCCGCTTCGTCGGCCTGCTCGGCGACATCGTGACCCACCCCCGCGGACGCTGGGTCGTGGTCGGCATGTTCGCGGCGATCTTCGTGGCCTCGGGCGCCGCGGTGGCCGCATGGTCGACGATCGGCGAGGCGAAGCCGGGAATTCCGCTCTTCTGGCCGAATCACCCGTTCAACGAGGCGATCGGAAAGATCGGCGAGAAGTTCGGCGGCGCCGACAATCTGACGATCTACGCCGAGGCCGATCGCGACGAAGGAGTCAGTGACCAGGACGTGCTCGCGAAGATGCAGCTCCTGGAGCGCACCTTGAAGCGAGAGACGGGAGCGATCGCCGTCGTGTCACCAGTGGCCGTGGTGCGCGTCGCGAACCGGACGTTCCGCAACGGCGAGCCGAAGCAGGAGATGATCCCCGAGGCCTCGACGGCGCGCGCCCTGCTGATCTTCCTGCGGCTCAACAGCGCCCCCGGCGCCCTGTCTTCGATCATCAACGCCAACGGCCGCATCGCGCAGATCAC
>DATFUE010000091.1:0-5039 GCA_035261165.1 Myxococcota bacterium | reverse complement strand
CGGCCCGCGATCGCCGCGTTCCTGCCCGAGCGCGCGGCGCGCGTGGAAGATCGTCCAGGGAACCGCGCCCTCGTTCACGTGCTCGCCGGGCCAGAGCGCGTCGAGCAACTCGCCCTTGGTCACGACTTGTCCGTGGCGCTCGAGCAGGTAGCGCAGCAGGTCGAAGACCTTTCGCTGAAGCGCGAGCTCCGCGCCGCCGCGCGTCAGCGCGTACGCGTCGGCATCGAGCTCGAACTCGCCGAACCGGTAGCGCACCGATCGGACTCCCTGTGCCAATTCTCCGCCAATCGAGTGCAAAGGGGAATCCAAAGACGCTCAGGCATCTGCAACCCGAGAATCGCGCAGGCGCCTCAGAGGGTTTTGCGGCGCTTGCAGGGGTCTTGGTTTCAATGAGGGAGGCACAGACTCGTGATTCGACGCATCTCGCAAGGTCTCTTCGCGGCGGCGATCGGGCTCGCCCTGATCGGCGCCGCAGCAAGCGCACGGGCACAGACGGGTGCGCAGACGCTCGCGCGCTTCTCGGCTGCGGGTCCCCAGACCGTGCAGCAGATGAGCGTGTCCGGCTTCACGCTCTTCCTGCCCGCACAGCGACCGCCCGGATCTCCGGTCCTCACCTGGGGGAACGGCACCGGCGGAAGCCCGAGCACGTACAGCGGGCTGCTCCGGCAGTGGGCCTCGTGGGGAATCCTGGTCGTGGCGAGCAACTCCGGCAGCACGGGCACCGGCTCGCAGATGGTCCAGGGCATCGACGTAGTCCAGAACGGCGGCTTCAACGCGGGTGACTACGTCTGCACGGCGGGTCACTCGCAGGGCGGCAGCGGCACGGTCAACGCGGCGCGTGACTCGCGCGTGGACTGCACGCTGCCGATCCAGCCGGACAACAGGTTCACGGCCACGTCCAACGGCCGCGATCTCTCCGGCAAGCCCTCGCTGATCTTGTGCGGCACTTCCGACTCGCTCGCGCCGTGCGGCAGCGCGACCTCGACGAGCAACGGGAACGGGCTGTTCAACCAGTCGGCAGGGCCGGTCGAGATCGTCTTCCGCAGCGGTGCGAATCACTTCGCGCCAACCGGCTCCGGGTCGAACGTGTTCACGGGCATCTCCACCGCGTGGTTCATGGCGAACATGTTCAACGACGCTTCGGCTCGCGCGCTGTTCTTCAGCCCGAGCCGTCAGATCCTGGAAGTGGATGGCTGGGTGAACGAGCGCTTCAAGGGCATCTGAGCCGGGGCTCGTTCGAGAAATCGCCAGCCCAGTCCGCAGCGCCGGCCGCGGCTCTCACCTCGCTCGCGAGGGCCGCGGCCGGCCAATCACTCAGCCGTCGGAGCCGTGCGCTTCGCCCTTCTGCTTGTGTTCCCTGCGCTCGCGCCGCTCCGATCTGCGGATCGCTTTGATCAGCTTGGCTTCCATCTCGCGCACGTCGTCGGTCTGCGCCTCGCTGATCTCGATCTCGAGCGCGTCGAGCGGACCGCCGACGCGCAGGATCGGGCGCACGGATGGCCCGCCGAGCTCGGGGAAATCGAGCTGCACGAGGCCGCTGAGATCGGCGCGCATGCCGTCCAGCCAGAACTTCCCTTCGAGCGCGGCAGTCACGTACTCCTGCACCAGGGTCACCTCCGAGACGTCCAGGTGATCGCCCGCCGTCTCGAAGCGGCCACTGAGCTTCGCGAAGCGATCCAAGCCGGGCGGCTCGTCGAGGCTGCGCTCGAGCCCGGCGGCGCGCGCCATCGAGATGTTCGGCAGCTGGCCATCCTGCAGCTCGAACTCGCCGACACCGGAGAGTGTCGCCGGGGCGAGCGCGCCCGCGAGCTCGAGCCGCGCGTACAGGCGGCCCGAGATGTCGCTGCGGTTCCAGAGCGCTTCCGCGAGCGGGCCGATGCGCGCGCCCTGCGCGCGAGCGGTCAGTCGCACGCTCGGCTGCAGCCAGTCGTACGCGATGGCCGCTCGGATCTCTTCGCCCGCGAAGGCGACGCGCAGGTCGTCGCTGCGCAACAGGGTGCCGTCGGTCGAGGCCGGCCCCGAGACGCGGAGCGTGAGCTTCGGCGTGACTGGCACCTCGACGTTCGCGAGCTCGCCCGCGGCGCGCAGCTCGAGCGGGTTTCCGCTGATTCGGGCGCTCGCGAGCTCGATCCGGCCGGCGCGCGGCGTGCGCGCCGGCGCGGTCCACGAACCGAGCGCGCTGAAATCGAGCGACGCGGGGTGCAGATCCAGAATCGGGCTCGGGCCGCCGAGATCGAGCTCACCCTGGGCGCGCAGCGCGTCGGACTCGACGCGCAGCCCGCCGAAGCGCAGCGCGCGCGCCGGCTCGGCGAGCGTGGCCGTGAGCTTCAGCGGCACGCCCGCGGGCTTCTCGAGTGACTGGCCGAGCGCGAGCGCCGCGTCGGTGAGGTCGAGCGCGATCGCGCCGGGGAAGCGGGCGTCGAGCCGGGTTCGACCCGTGAAGCGCAGCAGCGCGCTCTTCAGATCGAGGTCGCCGCTCTCGAGCGCGACCGCGACGCTCTCGGCGCTCGCACCGCGGCCCGAGCCGGAGATGGTGCCGTCCGCGCTGCCCCACATGGCGGGCAGCGCGAAGCGCCGGCGCAGCTCCGCGAGATCGAGATCCGCGAGCTTCGCGCTCGCATTCCAGCGCCACTGCGCGACGTCGCGGCCGAGATCGGCGAGCTCGAGCTTTCCCGCCTCGACTCGCCCGATTCCGGGAAGCTCCGCGGCGAACGCGAGCTCCGCCTCTCGCGAGACACCGAGCGAGCCGCGCAGTGAGACGCGCTCGAGCGCGAGCGACCCGAGCTCGAGCCGGCCGTCGCGGACGGTGAGCTGAGTGATGGCGAGCTGGATCCCCGGCGGAGCGGCGCGCGAGCTCTTCCAGGTCGAGCCGAGCGCGGACTCGGGCAGGCGCACCCGCGGCGCGTCGAGCTCGAGCGAGCGCAGCACGATCCGCCCGGTGAGCAGCGCCGCGAGCGACACGCCCGCGCGCAGCTCGGGCGCCTCGACGCGGAACGCCGGCGGCGTCCCGATGCGCACGTCGCGGATGCGCGCCGCGGGCAGCGGAAACAGCGAGAGGTCGACGGCGCCCAGCTCGACCGGCTCGCCGAGCGCCGCTTCGAGGCGCGCGGCGATGGCGTCGCGCAGCAACTCCGCGTCGAGCAGGAAGTGCGTGGCAGCGAGCCCCGCGGCGCCGAGCGCGAGCACCGCGAGCGCCGTCCGGCAGAGCGCTTTCATCGCCAAAGTCTACGCCGCCGCGCGCGCGCCGCGAAGCACGACGCGTATGCTCTCCGCGATGTCGGTCCGCCTCGTCGCCCTGTGTCTCGCGCTCGCGGTCAGTGGTCTGACCGCCTGCGGCGACTCCAAGGACTCGTCGAAACCTTTCCCCGCGCGCACGCAGCTCGACGGCGCGCCGGACTCCTGCGAGCTGCTGTTCGCCGCCGCGCCGCAGACGCTTCTCGGTGTAGAGCTCGCGCCCGCCCAGCGCTTCTACGGGCTCTGTCTCGTCCAGGACAAGGACTTTCCCGCTTCCGGCGCCCCCGAGAAGTCCGTGGGGCTCGAGGTTCGCAGCGACGCCGCTTTCGTCGCCCGCAACCTCGACGAGTTCTGGGAGCGCGAAGGCGACGGCGTCGGCATGGCGGGCGGGAAACGCGAGCAGGTCGAGGCGATCCCGCAGCTCGGCGACTACGCGGTCTGGCACCCCGTCGACGGCGGCGTGCGGTTGTTTGCGTACTGGGGGCGGCAGTTTGTCCTCGTGCTGACGATCAGAGGCGTGCCGCCGGAGCGCGCGCTTCCGTGGGCGCGCGAGCTGGCGCGAGCCGCAGCGAAGCAGCCCTGACTGCCGGCTTCGCGCTATGACGTCCCGCGGACGAGAACTCCGCTCGCGGCGAGCTCGGCGATCCGCGCGGCGTCGAGCCCGAGTCTCTCACGCAGCACCTCCGCGTTGTGCTCGCCGAGCAGCGGCGCGCGCAGGTCGGGAAGCTCGGGAATCGCGCCGAACTTGAACGGGAAGCCGGGGATCGTGACTTCGCCGAGCACCGGATCGGGGACGCGGCGCACCATGTCTCGGGCGCTGAAGTAGGGGTGCGAGACCGTCTCCTTCACCGAGAGCACGGGCGCGGCGGCCACGCGGTGCTGCTCGAAGATCGCGAGCGCCGCGTCGTCGCTGGGCTGGCGCGCGAGCCAGGCTTCGATGATCGCCGTGAGCTCCACCTTGTTCTGGCCGCGCAGCGCGCCGGTCGCGAAGCGCGAGTCACTCGAGAGCTCGGGCTGCCCGAGCGCGCGGCAGAAGCTCTCCCACTGGCGCTCGAGCACGAGCAGCACGATCCAGCCCTGGGGCGCCTTGTAGACGCCCATCGGGCCGACCAGGCCGTGCTGCGCGCCGTGGCGCGTCGGCTCGATCGACCCGCCGCTGTTCGCGTAGAACTGCACGTTGCCCTCGTGACAGTGGTAGAGCGCATCGACCATCGACACATCGATGTGTTGCCCGCGGCCGGTGCGCTCGCGGTGGAAGAGCGCGTAGCCCACGGCGGCGAACGCGTGCACGCCGCTCTGCACGTCCGCGATCCCGAGCCCCACCCAGGACGGGGGACCCTTCGGATCGCCGGTCATCGACATCAGCCCCGAAAATGCCTGTGCGATCAAGTCGAAGCCGACCTTGTGCGAGAGCGGGCCCGTGCGGCCGAACGCCGAGATCGACGCCATCACGAGCCGCGGGTTCCGCCGCGCCAGCGACGCGTAGTCGAGCCCGCGCTTCTCGAGCACGCCGGGGCCGTAGTTCTCGACCACCACGTCCGCGCCGGCCGCGAGCTCCGACAACAGCGCGGTCGCCTCCGGCTTCGCGAAGTCGATGCAGACACTCTTCTTCCCGCGGTTCTGCTGGATGTAGTAGAGACTCCGCTCGCCGATGCGCAGCGGCAGCAGGCGCGCGGGATCCCCGCCCGGGGCCTGCTCGACCTTCACGACGTCCGCGCCCATCTCGGCCATCAGACGAGTCACCGTCGGCCCGGCGAGATACTGCGTGAAATCGACGACCCGGATCCCCTGAAGCATCGACATGA
>DATFUE010000090.1:0-4876 GCA_035261165.1 Myxococcota bacterium | reverse complement strand
ATTCGCACCCCGTCGCCCAGGTCGGCAACCGCGCTCGACCCGCCGCCGCCGCCGGTGATACCCGACAGCGCGCTGCCCGCCGGGTTCTGTGACGTGCCGCCCAAGCCGGTGAGGGAGGTGCGCGTGGTGCTGCTGCGGATGCCGCTCGTGCCGCCGCCGCCGGGCGAGCCGCTGGCGAGGCTCGAGAGCGTCTGCGCGATCTCGTCCGCGTCGGCATTCTTCAGCCGGTAGACGTGGATGCGCCCCGCGCCTTTCCGCTTGTAGTCGAGCAGCGCGATGATGCGCTCGATCGACTGCAGGATCGTCTTGGTCGCGATCACCACGATCGAGTTGGTGCGCTCGTCGGGGATGAAGCGCGGCTCGCTCGCGCCCGCGCCGACGCTGTCGGCTCCCGGCACGCCGGGGATCCCCGGGTTCGGCTGCTGAGCCGCTCGCGCGCGGCGCAGGCCGGGCTGCCCGGGCGCGCCGCTGCTCCCGCCTTCGTCGCCGAAGATCTGCTGGAGCTGCTGCGTGAGCTGAGTCGCATCCGCGAACTGGATGGGAATCAGCTTGATCTGCTCCTGATAGGTGGAGACGTCGATCTGGTCGATGATCTCGGTGAGTCGCCGGATGTTCGCGGCCGCGTCCGTGATGATCAGCGTGTTCGTCTGCCCGTACGGAATCACGCTCGCTTCCTTCGAGACGAGCGGCTTGATCGTCTCGCTGATCGCGTCGGCCTTCACGTAGTGAAGCGGGAGCAGGCGCGTGATGAACGTGTCGCGGTTCTCGGCGGCGTGCTCGCCGCCCACCGTCTCGATCGGGTTCTCCTTGGCGTCGCGCAGCGGAAGGATCTTCAGCACGCCGCCCGGGGCGGGCACGGTCGTAAAGCCCTTCACCGCCAGGATCGACTCGAACACCCGGTAGGCCTCGTCGACGCTGACGGGCTCGGGAGAGATCACGGTGACTCGACCGCGCACGCGATCGTCGTACAGGAAGTTCTTGCCCGTGGCCTTGGCGATCGTGCTGATCACCTCGGTGATGTCCGCGTCCTGGAAGTCGAGTGACACCAGAGTGTCTGCGGAAGGCGAAGCGCCCTGCGCGCGGGCGCTTGGCGCCGCGGCGAAGAGCGCCACTGCGAGCAGCCCGGGCGCAAGCGCGAGCGCGCGGGCTAGATGCATCGGATCGTCTCCGTGCCGTCGGGCTGGCGGCACTTCAGACACGACTCACCACTGCCCATGCTGAGCAGGGCTTGCGGCAGGCGCTGGACGCCGTCCAGCTTCGTGCCGTTGAGCTCGAAGCACACGGAGCCCTCGGGCATGCCCGTGAAGGGGCCGCCCGGGCGGATGTTGCTGAGCTTCACGCCGCCGAACTGCCCGGACTCGTCGTAGACCGGCGAGAGCTGGGCGCTGTTGAGCACGTCTTGCAGCTTGGGGCGCACGACGTCGTTCAGGCGCTGCTGCTCCTTCAGCTCCTTCAGCCGGTCGCTGAGCTTCTGCGCCGGGCGCGGAACGGCCGCGGCCGCCGGCTGCGGCGCGCTGCCCGGGAGGATCGCGCCGACCGACTGCGTCTCCTCCATGCTGATCTGCTCGCGCGCGCCGCGATTCTCGATCACCGCGCGCCGCCGCTCGACCGAGATCAGCTTCACGCCGTCGGCGATTTCCTCGTTCACGCGGTACGCGCGGCGCTTCTGCGCCGTCTGATCGTCGATGCACGCGACGGAGCGCTCAGGCTTCGAGGAAGTGAAGGTCCCGCACAGCTTCAGGTGGAGCTCGCTCTCCTTCAAATCCTCGGTCGTCGGGCCGACGGCCGCCGCCCGCGTCTTGAACAGATTCCGGGTCGCGATCACGTCGTACAGCGCCGCGGTCGTGGCACGCTGCGGAGGTGGCTCGATCGGAGGAACCCGCGCCGACGCAATGGCAGCGACGCTCAGTATCGGCGCGACCGCCGTGTACACGACCGCCAGGCAGGCGATGCCGAGCGCGATCTGAAGGGCGCGCATGCCATGACGGAGAAGCACTCGAATTCGACCCCCGGCCTGCCCCCTCGCTGGCGAAGCCTGCGAAAAAACCTAAGAAATTCCGGCGGAGTTTACGCGCATCAGCGCAGCGTCGCCAGCACTTGCACGGCACCGTCGACGGCGCTGGTTGCGCATCGGAGATCGGCAACTTCGCGTACCTGCATGAGCCGAGAGAAAGTCTCAACTCGTAGATGAAGCGCCTGGGAAGCCTATTCGCCGTGACCGCGGTACTGCTCGGGGCCGCCTGGCTCTACCGGGCGGAGCTCGTCCGCTTCGCCTACATGGGCCCGCCGCTGATGCGCATCCAGACCCCGTGGGAGGCGCTCGAGGTGCCGGTGGGCGCGGTCGACGTGCTGATCGAATTTCCCGATCGCGATCGGGTCGCGGTGGAGACCTTCGAGTGCCAGCTGAACGGCCTCGACGTCACCGAGTCGCTGACGATCGGCAAGAACGGAGCGGCCGGCGAGATCGTGGGGCTGCGCGAGGGCGACAACCGCATCCGCCTGCGCGTCTTCGGGCGCAGCTTGTGGAGCGATCGCTTCCTCGACGAGGATCGCGTCTTCGTGGTGCGCGTCCGGCCGAAGCCCTTCCTGGATGTGGCTTGACAGCGAAACGCGTGCCTCTACGTTGCGCCGCGTTTCGGAACTGAGCTCGCAAGAGCCCGATTCCACTTCGCATTTTACTACCAACTCCACATCGGAGCAGAGTGGGAGAGAGCAACATGGGACGCGTGATTGGCATCGACCTCGGCACGACGAATTCGGTCGTGGCCGTGATGGAAGGCGGCGAGCCCAAAGTGATCGCCAACGAGGAGGGCGGGCGAACCACCCCGTCGGTCGTCGCGTTCACCAAGGACGGTCAGCGGCTCGTCGGACAGATCGCGCGGCGCCAGGCGATCACGAACCCCTTGAACACGATCTACTCGATCAAGCGCTTCATGGGCCGGCGCATGAGCGAAGTCACGAACGAGCTGAAGCTCGTGCCGTACAAGGTCGTGCCGGGGAAGAACGAGCTCGTCATGGTCGAGGCCGGCGGCAAGACGTACTCGCCGCCCGAGATCTCCGCGATGATCCTGCAGAAGCTGAAGGGCGCCGCGGAGGCGTATCTCGGCCAGCCGGTGACTCAGGCCGTGATCACCGTGCCGGCGTACTTCAACGACGCGCAGCGCCAGGCGACCAAGGACGCCGGCACGATCGCGGGGCTCGAGGTTCTGCGCCTCGTGAACGAGCCGACCGCGGCCTCGCTCGCGTACTCACTCGACAAGAAGAAGGACGAGAAGATCGCCGTGTACGACCTCGGCGGCGGCACGTTCGACATCAGCGTGCTCGAGGTCGGCGACAACACGGTCGAGGTGCTCTCGACCAACGGAGACACCCACCTCGGCGGCGACGACTTCGACGACCGCGTCATGCGCTACCTCGTCGAGGAGTTCAAGAAGGACCAGGGCGTCGATCTCATCAAGGATCCGATGGCGATGCAGCGCCTGAAGGAAGCCGCGGAGAAGGCGAAGATCGAGCTCTCGACCGTCACCGAGACCGAGATCAACCTGCCGTACATCACGGCGGACGCGTCGGGGCCGAAGCACCTGAACCTGCGGCTGTCGCGCGCGAAGTTCGAGCAGCTGATCGACGACTTGATCCAGCGCACGCTCGAGCCGGTGCGCAAGGCGTGCAAGGACGCGGGTGTCTCGCCGGGTGACATCGACGAGGTCGTGCTGGTCGGCGGCTCGATCCGCATCCCGAAGGTTCAGGAGCTCGTGAAGAGCTTCTTCGGGAAGGAGCCGCACCGCGGCGTGAATCCCGACGAGGTGGTCGCGGTCGGCGCGGCGATCCAGGCCGGCGTGCTCACCGGCGAGGTGAAGGACGTCCTGCTGCTGGACGTGACTCCGCTGTCTCTCGGCATCGAGACCTTCGGCGGCGTCATGACCAAGCTGGTCGAGCGCAACACCACGATCCCGACCAAGCGCAGCCAGGTGTTCTCCACCGCGTCGGACAATCAGCCGCAGGTCGAGATCCACGTGCTGCAGGGCGAGCGCGAGATGGCTGGCGACAACCGCACGCTCGGCCGCTTCATCCTCGACGGGATCCCCCCGGCGCCGCGCGGCTTGCCGCAGGTCGAAGTCACCTTCGACATCGACGCGAACGGCATCCTCTCGGTCGCGGCGAAGGACAAGGCGACCTCGAAGCTGCAGTCGATCCGCATCGAGGGCTCGAGCGGCCTCGACAAGGCCGCGATCGAGCAGATGGTGAAAGACGCCGAGAGCCACGCGTCCGAGGACAAGGAGCGGCGCGCGCGCATCGACGCGCACAACGCGCTCGACAGCATGGTCTACGAGGCCGAGAAACAGGTGCGCGAGCACAAGGAGAAGATCCCGGTCGCAGCGTTGAACGCGCTCGAGGCCGCGATCGCGTCCTCGAAGGCCACGCTCCAGAACCAGAACTCCTCCACCGCCGAGCTGACCTCGCGCGGCGAGGAGCTGCAGAAGGCGCTTCACGCCGTGTCGGAAGCGCTCTACAAGGCCGAGGCCGGCAAGGCCGCGGGACCGCAGCCCGGCGGCGCCGCGAATGGCGGCCCCGCGGACGGCGGCCAGGTCGTCGACGCCGACTTCACAGAGGAGAAGTGAGTCAGCGCTGATGCACGTTCAACGCGGGAAGATCGCGCGCGAGCTCGTGGAGCTCGAGGAGCAGATGGACCGCGCGTTCGAGCGTGCGCTCGCGGGCGCGGTGCGCCTGCCGAGCGGCGTGGACGCGTTTCGCCCGGCGCTCGACGTGTGCGAGACCGAGCGCGCCATCGTGGTGCGCGTCGAGCTCGCGGGCGTCGCCAGCGACGACGCGCGCGTCGTGGTCGACGGCGAGTATCTGCAGATCACCGGCCGCCGGA
>DATFUE010000089.1:0-4626 GCA_035261165.1 Myxococcota bacterium | reverse complement strand
TTGAAGTCGTTGATCAGCGCCTCGGTGAAGCCCTTGACCGCGAACTTCGCCGCGCTGTAGGCGGTGTGCGCGGAGTTCGGCCCGAGCGACGCCCAGAACCCGTTCACCGAGCTCGTATTCGTGAGGTGCGCTTCGCGGCTGGCGAGCAGGAGCGGCAGGAACGCTCGCGTCGTGTTGTACACCCCGCCCCAGCACACGTCGAAGGTCTTGTCCCACTCTTCGCGGTCGTCGCGCACGAAGCTGCCGCCGCCGCCGATTCCGGCGTTGTTGAACAGGAGATCGACGTGGTCGGCCTGGTGCGCCGCGACGACCTCGTCGCGGAACGCGACGACCTGGCGCTCGAGAGAAACGTCGGCCAGGTGCGTCGTGACTCGCACCTTCGAGCCGCGGCTCGCGCACAGCGCCTGGGTCTGCGCCATGTTCTCTTCCGAGACGTCGCACATCGCGACGTGCGCGCCGGCGTCCGCGAGCTGCCGGGCGAGCTCCCGCCCCATTCCCGTTCCGCCGCCGGTGACGACGGCGATCTTGCCTGCGAAGCTCTTCATGGCGCGAGTCTACCGCGCTGGCCGCAGGCGTTGCTGGCGGCCGTCACTTGAATGCTGCGCCGCCAGACCGATAGGCTGCCGCCAACCCACCAGAAGGAGACCGCCATGGCCGAGGCCGCCCCACAGTCCGAGCTCATGAAGAAGCTCATGGAGCAGATGGCCTCGGGTGCACAGATTCCGTCCGACATCCCGGGGCTGCGCAAGACGCTCGAGCAGTTCGCGGAGCTCCTGAACGCCGACCCGCCGAAGCTGGGCGCGATCCACGAGGGTGTGTTGCTGCGCGAGATCGAGGGCGCGCGGGTCAGCGCGGACGTCCTGGTGCCGGATCGCGCGGGCCCGTACCCGGTGCTCGTGTATCTGCACGGCGGCGGCTGGTGCGCGGGCAGCCCGCGCTCGCACCGCAAGCTGGCCGCGCGCTTCGCCGAGGCCGGGTATCTCGTCGTGAACGTCGACTACCGCCTCGCGCCCGAGGCGCCGTTCCCGAAGCCGTTCGAGGACTGCGTCTTCGCGGTGCGCTGGGCGGCGCAGAACGTGGCGCGCTTTGGCGGTGACCCCAAGCGACTCGCGATCGGCGGTGACTCGGCCGGCGGGAATCTCTCGGCCGCGGTCGCCGCGCACCTGTCGAGTGACTCGAGCGCGCCCAAGATCCGCGCGGCGCTCCTGATCTACGGCGCGTTCGACTTCGAGGCGTTCCTGCGCAGCGAGGGCGACGCGCCTCCGGGGGTCGATCCCGCCCAGGCGACCGCGCTGCGCGACGCGATGATCTACGGCTATCTCGGCGCGAATCCGCCGGCGGCGCTGCTGCGCGACCCGCGTGTCTCGCCGCTCTTCGCCGCCGCGAAGCTGCCGCCGTCGTTCCTGGTCTGCGGCACCGCCGACCCGCTGCTCGCGCACCAGCGCGCCGTGGTCGCGGAGCTCGAGCGCGCCGGCGTGCCGCACGAGAACGTGATCGTCGAGGGCATGCCGCACGGCTTCGCGCAGATGGAGTTCCTGCCGCCCGCCGTCGACTCGATCCGCAAGATGATCGCGTTCCTCGGGCGCCATCTCGGCTAGAGCTCGCCCGCCCGGCGCGGGCGGTCGTACTCGAGAAAGAACTCGTCGAGCTGCGGGGGCGGAACGTCCGTGCCCGCGAGCATCGCGTGCGCCTGGCCGCGGTGGTGGATCTGGTGCACGAGCAGGTGCGCCAGCACCGCGGAGACGGACTCGCGCGTGAGTCCCTCGTCGCCACGGTCGAGAGTCACTTCCCGCGCGAGCCCGGCGGGATCGAGGGCGTCACAGAGACGGATCAAGCGCAGGTCCGACTCGCGCTGGGCCGCGCCGAGCTCCGGCATGCGCGGGAACGGAATCTCGTTCGCCACGGTCGCGAGCCCGCGCCCGCCCGCTTCGAGCCCGTCCAGGTAGTAGGCGTCTACCACCAGGATGTGGTTCAAGGTGGCCTGCAGCGTGGGGAAGAAGCTAACCCGCGGGGCCTCGAGCTGGGCTTGCGTCAGCCGCGCACACGCCGCGTGCAGGCGCCGATTCGACCAGGCGTTGTTCCGGGCCATCTGCACGAAGTGCGTTGCGAGGTTCATGGTCCGTCCAGGTTGCCACGCCGGCGTCCGATCGACCCGGCCGCCGTGCGAGAATCGGGCATGCGCTGGAGCCCGAGCGAGGAACAGGACGAGCTGCGCCGCCTGGTCCGCCGCTTCCTCGAGGAGAAGTCGCCGGCCAGCGAGGTGCGCCGGCTGATGGAGACTCCCGAGGGCTACGAACCCGGCGTCTGGAAGCAGCTCAGCCAGGAGCTCGGCCTGCCCGGGGTGCACATTCCCGAGAAGTACGGCGGCCAGGGGCTGGGCTTCGTCGAGCTCGCCATTGCCCTCGAGGAGATGGGCCGGGCGCTCCTGTGTGCGCCCTATTTCGCGTCCGTGGCGCTGGCGGCGAACGCGATCCTGAACGCCGGGACGGAAGCGGAGAAGTCCGCCCTGCTTCCGGGGATCGCGGCGGGCGAGACACTCGCGACCTTGGCGGTCGCGGAGCCGAACGGGCGCTGGGACGCGGGCGGCATCGAGCTCGAGGCGCGGCGCGGCACAGGCGGCTGGACCCTCTCCGGCGAGAAGTCGTTCGTCGTCGACGGGGCCACGGCGGAGCTGATCGTGGTCGCGGCGCGCGTGGCCGGGTCGGGGCTGGGACTGTTCCACCTGCGCGGGGGCGCGGACGGGCTCGCGCGCCGGCCGCTCGTCGCGCTCGATCCGACGCGCAAGCTCGCGCGACTCACGTTCAAAGGGGCGCGCGCCGAGTCACTCGGCGAGGCCGGCGGCGCCGCGCCCGCGTTGGAGAAGACCCTCGACCAAGCGTCGGCCCTGCTCGCGAACGAGATGGTCGGCGGCGCGCAGAAGCTCCTCGACATGACCGTCGAGTACGCGAAGACGCGCGTGCAGTTCGGCCGGCCGATCGGCTCGTTCCAGGCGATCAAGCACAAGTGCGCCGACATGCTGATGGCGCTCGAGCTCGCGCGCTCGTCGGCGTACTACGCGGCCGCGTGCGCGGACGGCGCGCCCGACGAGCTGCCCGCGGTCGCGTCGCTCGCGAAGGCGCAGGGCTCGGACGCGTATCTCGAGCTCGCGGCGGAGAGCATCCAGATCCACGGCGGGCTCGGCTTCACCTGGGAGCAGGACGTGCATCTCTACTTCAAGCGCGCCAAGGCGAGCGAGGTGCTGCTCGGCGATCCGACCTACCACCGCGAGCTGCTCGCGCAGCGCTGGGGGATCTGATGGGTGATCGGATGGACGCGGAGAGCGTGCGCCGCGAGGTCCGCGCCTGGCTCGAGGCGAGCTGGAACCCCGATCTCTCGCTGGTCGAGTGGCGCAAAAGGCTCGCCGACTCGGGCTGGGGCTGTCCGGCCTGGCCGGTCGAGTGGCTCGGCCGCGGCCTGTCCGTGTCACTCGCCGACGTGGTCGCGGAGGAGTTCGAGCGCGCCGGCGCGGTGGGTACACCGGGCGGTGGCGGCATGACCCTGGCCGCGCCGACGATCCTCGAGCACGGCTCCGACGATCTGAAGCGGCGCCTGCTGCGGGGCATCGTCACGGGCGAACACACCTGGTGTCAGCTGTTCAGTGAGCCCGGGTCGGGCTCGGATCTCGCGGGACTCACGACGCGCGCGGAGCTCTCGCCCGACGGCGACGAGTTCATCGTGAACGGCCAGAAGCTGTGGAGCACGAGCGCGCACCACGCGAAGTACGGCATGTTGCTCGCGCGCACCAACTGGGACGTGCCCAAGCACCGCGGCATCACGTACTTCGCGCTCGAGATGCACCAGCCGGGCGTGGTCGCGAAGCCGCTCCGGCAGATGAACGGGCACGCTTCGTTCAACGAGGTGTTTCTGAACGACGCGCGCGTGCCGGTCGCGAACGCGATCGGCGAGGTGGGCAACGGCTGGACCGTCGCACTCGCCACCCTGGCCCACGAGCGGCGCTCGTTCGACGCGCTGCGCGCGGCCGCCCGCTCGACGAAGGGCAAGGGCCGCGCCTACGACGAGCAGCGCGCGGAAGTCGCGGAGATCATGGCGCCGTACACCTGGTACCCGCAGCGCGCCGGCCGCGCGGACCTGATCGTGGAGCGCGCGAAGGCCACGGGCCGCAATCGCGATCCGGTGGTGAGACAGGAGATCGCGAAGCTCCTGTCCCTGGCGCGCTCGACGGAGTGGACCGCGCGGCGCGCCAAGGCCGCGCGCGTGCTCGGCCGGCCGCCGGGGCCGGAGGGCTCGCTCGGCAAGCTGTACGCCAGCGAGATCGCGCGCGCCTGCTCGCGCGTGCACACCTTGATCAGCGGCAGTGACTCGCTGCTCGCGGGCGCGGACGGCCCGCTGGACGGGATCATCGCCGAGATCCTCGTCTCCGTCCCCGCGGTCTCGATCGCCGGCGGCACCGACGAGATCCAGCGCAACATCGTCTCCGAGCGCGTCCTCGGCCTGCCCAAGGACCCGCAGACCGACGCGGAGCGCGCGTTCCGCGACGTGCCCAGGAACCGGCGTTGATCCACTTCGAGGTCGCGGGCAGCGGCCCCGCGATCCTGATGACGCATGGCTTCACCGGCAGCTCGGCGG
>DATFUE010000088.1:0-3653 GCA_035261165.1 Myxococcota bacterium | reverse complement strand
CATCGACGAGCTGCGGCCCCCGGAGGGCAGCGTCGAGGAGTTCTTGCCCGTCTATCAGCGCCAGATCCGAACGGCGCCGGTGATGCTCCCGTGGCTTCTGCAGCCGGTGCCGCGCTGGCTGCGCGACGCGGGCAAGCACGTATCGGCGCAGACCGCGCGCTCGATCCAGCACGGCCTGGCGAAGCGCATCCTGGATTCGACTGCCGCCTTCGACCTCTGCCTCACTCCGACCGTCCCGATCGAGACGCCGCGCGTGGGCGAGTTCCGCGACCTGCCCGCCCCCGAAGCCTTCGCGCGCGCCGCGCTGCTCGGGGTCTACACCGGCACGAGCAACATCAGCGGCGCCCCTTCCGCGAGCATCCCGATGGGCCGGATGGCCGGCCGCTGGCCGATGGGCGCGCACCTGATCGGCCGCCCCGGCGAGGACGCGCTCGTGCTGCAGGTGTCTCGCCGCCTCGAGGAAGCCAAGCCCTGGGTCAGTGACTGGGCTCCGGTCGCTGCACACGCCTAGCCGCAGCCGCAGCTCGAACTGGGTTCGTCAAGACGACCGGCGCGGATGGGCGAGATTTGCCCGCCGCTCGAGCCAGGCGCGGCGCTTCTCGAGCGGCAGCGCGACGTACTCGCGCATCGTCGCGAGCCCCTCGGGCGAGAACATCGTGGCCATGAACGACTCACTCTCGATCGCGAGACCGGCTTCGAGCGGCACCTCAGAGCCGCGGTACACGGCGCGCTTGATCTCCGCGATCGCAATCGGCGAGAGCTCGGCGAGATCCGCCGCGAGCGCGCGCGCCCGCGCGAGCGCGTCCGGCGCCACCTCGTGCACCAGGCCGAGCGCGAGCGCTTCCTCGGGCCGGCAGATGCGGCCGCGCAGGATGAAGTCGATCGCTCGGCTCGCCCCGAGCAGACGGGACAGTCGCTGCGTTCCGCTCCCACCCGGCAGAATCCCGAGGGTCACTTCGGGCAGGCCGATGCGGTGGTCGCCCGAGGACGCGATGCGGATGTCGCAGGAGAGCGAGAGCTCGAAGCCGCCGCCCATCGTGTCGCCGTTCATCGCGACGATCACGGGCTTCGCCAGGCCGCGCAGCGACCCGAGCAGCTCGTGATAGCCGTGATTCAAGCCCAGGCCGAGCGCGCGCATCGTCGCGTGATCGGCCGCGAGGGCGGCGAGCTCCTCGACGCTGTAGTGGGTGATGAACTTCCCCGGGATGCCGCCGGTCAGCACGACCGCGCGGACCGCCGGGTCACTCCAGCTCCGGATCAGCTCGCCGAGCTCCTGCGTGCCCTCCGCGCAGAAGTAATTCATCGGCGGATTCAGATACGTCGCCACCGCCACGCCCTTCGTTGCCTCGACCTGCCACAGCGCCATGTGTCCCTCCCTGGAGCGAGAGCGTACGCGGACTAGGCGCGGCGTGCGCGCCCGGTCTCGGGCAGGAGCCAGAAGAGCCCCGCGGATGCCGCGTAACAGCCGGCCCAGAACAGAAATGCGTAGAGCGGGTTCCGCTCCGCGAGCGCGAGCCCGAGCAGCGGCGAGACGAAGCCGCCCAGGAAGCCGGCCATGAGCGTGGCGCCGATGGCGGAGCCGGCGAGCGCGGGGCCGACGTTGGGCAGCTCGAGCGGGACGGCGAAGATCAGCGCGATCGCGCCCGCGGCCAGGCCCCAGACCACCATGACCGCGACGAGCGGCGGGCCGACGACGGCGCTCGACGCGAAGATCATGAAGCCCGCGAGCAGGATGCCCGGAGCGTACACCATTCGGCGTAGGCCGATGCGGTCCGAGAGCCCGGGCAGGATGAGACTTCCGGCGACGTACGAGGCGAGCACGATCGTCAGCATGCCACCCGCCTCCGCGGGCGCGAGGCCGCGCACCGTGACCAGGTAGGTCGGCAGATACGCGACCACGCCGAGGTAGCCGGCGAGAAAGAAGAAGTAACTCCCCGCGACCAGCCAGACTTCGCGGATGCGCGCCACCGCCCCGAGACCGGCGAAGATCCCCCTGCCCGCGGCCGCGGACGGCGCGACCCGGTCGCGCACCGTGACTGCCCAGATCAGCGCGAGCGCAGTCACTGCGCCCGCGAGGCCGAACGTCAGCCCGCGCCAGCCGCCGACGTGCGCGAGCGCGAGCGGCGCGACGAACGCCGCTAGCCCCTGCCCTCCGCCGTTCCCGCCCAGCGCGACGCCGTTCGCGAGCCCGAGCTGCGCCGGTGCAAACCACTCGCCGAGGGCCTTGGGCAAGTTCGCGGACACGACCGAGAGCGTGAATCCGTACAGCAGCATCGCGGCGAGCACGGTCGCGAAGCCGCCGCCGAGCGCGCGCAGCGCGAGCGCCGCCGCCATCGCGAGCGCGCCGAACGCGACGACCCAGCGCACGCCGAAGCGATCGCCGAGCGCGCCTGCGGGCAGCGCGCCGAGCAGCGCGCCCAGCGAGAGAGCCGACCAGAGCGTGCCCCAGTCGCGCAAGCCGAGGCCGAGGTCGTCGAGGATCGGCGTCACGATCACCACGACGTAGGTCCACGCCATGCCCGTCACGAGGAAGTTCATCGCCACCACGTTCCCGAGCACGAGCCAGCGCGTGGACGGCGACGTCTGGTTCATCTGCTTCTCCCCCCTCGCGGCGCGAGTCTATCCTGCGGAGCGATGAGCAAGGCGTTCACCGATGAGGAGGCGGGCGAGGACGCGCCGATCGTCCCGCAGCGCGCCCCCCTCCCGCCCGGCGTACCGAACTACGTGACGGCGCGCGGCCTGGCGCGGCTGCGCGACGAGCTCGCCGCGCTGCATGCCGAGCGCGGGCGAGCCGGCGCGCTCGCGGACGAGAAGCAGCGCGGCCGCGCGCTCGGCGCGCTGACACAGCGGCGTGTCGCGCTCGAGCAGCGCATCGCGACCGCCGAGCTGGTCCCCCCGCCCTCCGAGTCACTCGAGCGCGTGCGCTTCGGCGCGACGGTCACCGTGGCCGGCGCGGACGGCGAGCGCCGCTACGAGATCGTCGGCGTCGACGAAGCCGATCCCGCGCAGGGAATGCTCGCCTTTACCTCGCCGCTCGCGCGCGCCCTGGTCGGGCGAGCTGCGGGCGACACCATCCGCCTGCGCACCCCTCGCGGCGAAGAGGAAGTGGTGATCACTCGCGTCGCCTACGGCGAGTGAGAGCGGATTGTCGGTTCGGCGGCGTCTCGTCCGTCTTCAGGATGACACCCGACACTCAAACCAGAGGAGACACGCGATGCGAATCATGATGTTGCTCAAGGCCAGCAAGGCCTCCGAAGCCGGTGTGATGCCGAGCACCGAGTTGCTCGCCGAGATGGGGAAATACAACGAGGAGCTGATCAGGGCCGGCGTGCTCATCGACGGCGCCGGGCTGCAGGCGAGCGCGAAGGGCGCGCGCGTGCGCTTCTCCGGAAAGAAGCGAATCGTGATCGACGGGCCGTTCACCGAGACCAAGGAGCTGGTCGCCGGCTTCTGGATCTGGCAGGTGAAGTCTATCGACGACGCGGTCGAGTGGCTGAAGCGCGCGCCGTTCGGCGGCGGCGAGGAGGTCGAGATCCGTCCGATCTTCGAAGAGGCCGATTTCATGGAGCAGCTGGGATGACATCGGATGGTGCTCGGGCGTCCTCGCCCGGGCACCGATCGGTCGCTGGCCGTGACGGCCGGTGACTGATCGC
>DATFUE010000087.1:0-4853 GCA_035261165.1 Myxococcota bacterium | reverse complement strand
CGAAGACCCGGCGACGAGCGCGCTCAACCGCGACAACCGAGCGCACGACGTCGAGAACCTGTACGTGGTCGACGCGTCGTTCTTCCCCTCGAGCGGCGGCACCAACCCGAGCTTGACGATCGCCGCCAACGCGCTGCGCGCCGCGGAGGCGATACACCGCCAGCTCGCGGACGCGTAGCCGTAGGGGTGGTGCGCACATGACTCCGGGACGCCGCTACGTGTTGATCGCTCCGTGTCGCGACGAGGCGCAGCACATGCGTCGCACGCTGGACAGCGTCGCGGCGCAGACTGTTCCCCCCGCGCTGTGGGTGGTCGTCGACGACGGTTCGACGGACGAGACACCGGCGATCCTCGAGGAGTACGCCGCGAAGCTCTCCTATCTGCGCGTCGTCCGGCGCCAGAATCGCGGCGAGCGCAGCGTCGGCCCGGGGGTGATCGAGGCCTTCTATGCCGGGCTCGAGACGATTCGCCTCGAAGACTTCGACTTCGTGTGCAAGCTCGACCTTGACCTCGAGCTGCCGCCGAGATACTTCGAGACACTGATGGAGCGAATGGAGGCGAACGAGCGGCTCGGCACGACTTCCGGAAAGCCCTACTTCCACCATCCGCGCGGCGGCGAGCTCGTCGCCGAAGTGTGTGGCGACGAGATGTCGGTCGGCATGACCAAGTTCTACCGCGTCGGCTGCTTGCGCGAGATCGGAGGCTTCGTCCGCGAGGTCATGTGGGACGGGATCGACTGTCATCGCTGTCGTCAGATCGGCTGGATCGCGGAGAGCGTCGATTTGCCGGAGCTCCGCTTCCTGCACCTTCGTCCGATGGGCTCGAGCCAGCAGGGTATCTGGAGGGGGAGACTGCGCTCGGGCTACGGGCAGTACTACATGGGCACGGCGCCAGAGTATCTGCTGGCAAGCGCGGCGTTTCGACTCGTGCAGCACCCGGTGCTCTACGGCAGCGTCGCGATGGTCTGGGGCTACGCGCGAAGCGCGTGGCAGCGGCTGCCGCGCTATGGCGACGCCGAGTTTCGCCGTTTCCTCCGCGGCTATCAGCGCTCGATTCTGGTGCGCGGCAAGCGAAAGGCGACGCGACGGATCAACGAGCAGCAAGCAGCCGTCTGGCGCGCGCGGCGAGTCTCGGGAGCTCCACCCCTGGCGAGAATCGATGGACTCAGAACCGCGAATTGAGCTGTTCGACTGCGCGTTCGACCGCGTGACGATGCAGTCAGCGGTGGAGCGCTGCGTCCAGTGGTGTCGCGCGCCGCGCACCTCGCACACGGTGCTGACCGCGAACGCGGCGATCCTGTGCATGAAGCGCCGCGACCGCGAGCTCGACGCAGCCTGTCACGCCGCCGACCTGGTGGTTCCCGACGGTGAGTCCGTCGTCTGGGCCGCACGGCTCGCGGGCACGCCGCTCCCCGAGCGCATCGCCGGCGTCGACTTCATGGCGGGGCTGCTCGCGGCAGCAGCGCGCGAGGGGCTGCGCGTGTATCTCCTGGGGGCGAGACGCGAGGTCGTCGCGAAGCTGGCCGAGGGCTGTGAGCGCGACTATCCGGGTCTCGTGCTCGCCGGTCGGCGCGACGGTTACTTCCGCGAGGCGGAGCACGCCGAGATCGTCGAGGAGATCCGCAAGAGCCGAGCAGACCTGCTCTTCGTGGGCATGCCGAGCCCGTTCAAGGAGACCTGGTGCGAGCGCCACCGCCGCGGCCTCGACGTGCCGGTGATCATGGGCGTCGGAGGCAGCTTCGACGTGCTCGCCGGATACATCCGGCGTGCCCCGCGCTGGCTCCAGGCGCTGGGCCTCGAGTGGTTCTGGCGCCTGTGCATGGAGCCGCGCAAGCTGTGGAAGCGCTACCTGTTCACGAACTGCGAGTTCCTGTGGCTGACCCTGGGCGTCGTGGCGCGGCGCCGCTTCGGTCTGGGAAGCGCCCCGAAGGCCGCCCGATGAGCGCGAAGAAGCGCATCGCCGTGTTCATCGGAACGCGGCCCGAGGCGATCAAGATGGCGCCGGTGATCGCGGCGCTGCAGGCCGCGAGTGATTTCGAGTGCACGGTCGTGGCGACCGGGCAGCACCGCGAGATGCTGCGCCAGGTTGCGAAGCAGTTCGGCTTCGCGGTCGACGCGGATCTCGACGTGATGCGGCCCAATCAGTCGCTCGCCTCGCTGACGGCGAAGCTGATGGAGGGGATCGACGGCTGGCTGGCGTCGGGAAGCCCGGACATGGCGCTGGCGCAGGGAGACACGACGACGGTGCTCTGCGCCGCGCTCGCGTGCTTCTACCGCCGCATCCCGATCGGCCACGTCGAAGCCGGGCTGCGCACCGGCAACCTGCTCTCACCGTTCCCCGAGGAAGCCAACCGCAAGCTCGTGTCGGTGCTGGCCGGGCTCCACTTCGCGCCGACGGACTCCGCGCGCGAGGCGCTGTTGCGCGAAGGGGTGCCCGAGGCGCAGATCGCGGTCACTGGAAACACCGTGATCGACGCGCTCCTGCTGGAGATCGCGCGGCAGCGCGAGAGCAGCGTGCAGCGGGCGATCGACGCTGCGCTTCGCGATCTGATCGGCGCGGACTGGTCCACTCGGCCGTTCGTCCTGATCACGGGTCACCGGCGCGAGAACTTCGGCGAAGGCTTCGAACAGATCTGCGATGCGATCACGACGCTGGCAGTGGAGTTCGCCGATCACCGCTTCGTGTATCCCGTGCACATGAACCCGAACGTGCGCGAGCACGTGGTCGAGAGACTCGAGGGTCTCGCCAACGTCGCCCTCATTCCGCCGCAGGACTACCAGACCTTCGTGGCGCTGATGTCTCGCTGCCGTCTGGTGCTCACGGACTCCGGAGGCGTGCAAGAGGAGGCGCCATCACTCGGCAAGCCGGTGCTCGTGATGCGAGACACGACCGAGCGACCCGAAGGGACGACGGCGGGAACGGCGCTCCTGTGCGGCGCCCGCGCGGACCGAATCGTGCACGAGACGCGGCGCCTGCTCACCGACTCGCAGGCGTACGCGGCGATGGCGACGGCGCGAAATCCGTACGGCGACGGGCGGGCCGCGGGCCGCATCGTCGACCGGATCCGCGAGCACTTCAGACCGTGAGTGGACGCCGGGTTCTCCTGGTCAGCCCGGGCTGGCCGCGGGCGGCCTACGCCAACGGCATCGTCTCGTACGTCGACAACATGAAGCGCGGCCTCGAGGCGGCGGGGAGCGAGGTGCGCGTGGCGGCCTATGCGACTGCTCCGGGCGGCCAGGAGGCGGCCTTGATCGAAGGCGCCTTCGCGCGCCTCGGGGAGCCTCTGCGCTTCGCCACTCGGGCGATCTGGAAGCTCGCCCCCACGGTTGCCGCGCGTGTGCTCAACCCGCTGGACGTGTGGACCGCGTTTCGCCAGCTGCAGCGCAGATGGCCCTTCGAAGTCGCCGAGATCGAGGAGTCGCGCGGCGAGTCACTCTGGGCGGCGCGCGCGGTCTCGGCTCCGGTCGTGGTTCGCCTGCACGGTCCCTGGTTCCTGAATGCGCCCGCCCGCGGCGTCCGCGAGGATGCGGCGTTCCGCGGTCTCGTCGCGCGCGAGGGCCGGGCGATCGCGCGCGCCGAGGGGCTGTCGTCGCCTTCGAAGGACACGCTCGATCGAGTGCGGAAGCGCTACGGCCTGGCGTTGCCAAACGCGGTCGTGATTCCCAACCCCGGTCCCGAGCCGGACGTGCGGAGTATCTGGAGCGCCGCGTCGGCGGAGCCGGGGCTGATCCTCTTCGTCGGCAGATTCGACCGCCACAAGGGCGGTGACCTCGTCGTCGACGCGTTCGTGAAGCTCGCATCGGCCGGACGGTCCGTCCGGCTGGTGATTGCCGGCCGCGACGACGGCGTGGTCGACGACGCGGGCCGTCGCTGGTCGTTTCCCGAGTATCTCGCCGACCGCGTGCCGCCGGAGCAGCGTGACTCGATCGAGCTCCTCGGACAGGTGGCTCCGGAGACGCTCGTCGAGCTGCGCAAACGCGCCAGCGCCGTGGTGTTCGCTTCGCGCTACGAGAACTTTCCCCTCAGCCTCCTCGAGGCGCTGTCCCAGGGCTGCCCGCTAGTGTCCTGCGACGCAGGCTCGTGCACGGAGATCGTCGAGGACGAGCGCAATGCGCTGCTCTTTCCCGCCGGCGACGCGGCCGCGCTCGCCGACCGTCTGGGCGTGCTTCTCGACCACCCGGAGCGCGCGGGGGCGCTCGCCGCGCGCGGCCTCGCCGACTACCGCTCGCGCTTCTTGCCCGATCAGATCGCGCTGGTCACGCTCGACTTTTACGAGGACGTGCTCGCTCGGCGCCGAGTCTCCAGCAGGGAAACCTGAGTGGGTCTCGGGGCGTGGGTCGGCTCGGTCGGCGCGACGATCCGGCACGTCTCGGAGCTGCGCCGCGCAGCCTCGCAGCTCGTGTTTCTGAATCAACGCTGGGCGCATCACGGGCGCCGCTCGGGCTATCTCCTCGACGTCGGGCTCGGGCCGAGTCTGCACCGCGGAGATCGCTGGATCCCGAACCCGCTGGTCCGCTGGCACGCCGCGCGCACGGGAGACGAGCACGGAGAGCAGCGCGCGTTGCTCTGGATCAGCCTCGCGCTCGGCGGCGCGAAGCTCCTGCACGTCATCGACGGAGACTTCGACACATGGGCGTACCGCCGCCGGCCATCGTGGGTTCGCGCCCGAGTCACTGCGACGTTCCATCAGCCGGTGGATCGGCTCGCCGAAGTCGTTCGCGGGATCGCGCCGGGGTCACTCGACGGAATCGTCTGCGTGAGTCGCCCCCAGCTTCCGCTGCTCGAGCCGCTGGTCGCGCCCGGGCGCTGCGTCTTCGTTCCGCACGGCGTCGAGACCGAGTTCTTCCGTCCCG
>DATFUE010000086.1:0-4755 GCA_035261165.1 Myxococcota bacterium | reverse complement strand
GCATCGGAGTCAGTCGTCCCTCCCCGCCGTGCGCTCTTCGACGTAGTTGATCGCGTCGGCGATGCTCTGCATGCGTTCCGCGTCCTCGTCCGGGATCTCGAGCCCGAACTCCTCCTCGATCGCCATCACCAGCTCGACGATGTCCAGTGAGTCGGCGCCGAGGTCGTCGATGAACGACGCCTCGGGCACGACTTCCTCGGCGGTGACGCCGAGCTGCTCGACGATGATCTCTCGAATCTTGTCCTCGACAGCCATTAGTCCAAGCCCCCGTTCACGTGGATCACTTGCCCGGTCAGGTATGCGGCGGCGTCACTCGCCAGAAAGCGCACGACGCCGGCGACGTCCTCGGCCGACCCGAGCCGGCCCAGCGGGATTCTCTCCGTCAGCGCGCCCTTCGCCTGCTCGGGCAGATTCCGCGTCATGTCCGTGTCGATGAAGCCCGGTGCGACCGCGTTCACGGTGACGTTCCGGCTGCCGAGCTCGCGCGCGAGCGAGCGGGTCAGCGCCTCGAGGCCCCCCTTGCTCGCCGCGTAGTTGGTCTGGCC
Organism: Myxococcota bacterium; assembly: GCA_035261165.1. Lineage (GTDB taxonomy): Bacteria > Myxococcota_A > UBA9160 > SZUA-336 > SZUA-336 > VGRW01. Next base: position 4,210 of record DATFUE010000086.1, on the reverse strand, counting down.
CGCGTTCCCCATCTCGGCAACCACCGATGAGAGGTTGATGATGCGCCCGGCGCGCTGTTTCACCATCGGCTTCGCCACCGCGCGACACACGCTCCAAGCGCCGCGCAGGTTGGTCGCGATGACGGCGTCGAAGTCCTCGGGCTTCATGCGCAGGATCAGCTGATCCCGGGCGACGCCGGCGTTGTTCACGGCGATGTCGATGCGCGCGTGCTCCTGGAGGATCGAGGCCACGAGCCCCTCGACCGCCGCGTGATCGGCGACGTCACAGCGCACCGCGCGCCCGCGCCCGCCTGCTTCGACGAGCGCCTTCTCGCTCTCGCGCGCGGCGTCGGCGTTCGAGACGTAGGTGAAGACGACCTGCGCGCCGGCGCGCGCGAGCTCGAGCGCGATGGCGCGCCCGATGCCCCGCGATCCCCCGGTGACGAGCGCGACCCGGTCGGCGAGCGACGAGTCACTCATGTCGAGGCCCCCGCCGCGCGTGCCAGCGCCGCGTCCAGGTCCCCGAGCTGCTCCACGCTCGCGCGCCCGAGCGCGCGATCGATCTTCGCGGCGAGGCCGGAGAGCACCTTGCCCGGGCCGACCTCGAGCTGCAGGCGCGCGCCCGCGGCGATCAGCGTCTGCACGCAGTCGACCCAGCGCACCGGCGCGCACACCTGCGCGCGCAGCCGCGCGCGCGCGTCGGCGGCGCTCGTGTACGGCCGCGCGTCGACGTTGGAGACCACCGGGATGCGCAGCTCGCGAAACGCAGCCGCGCCGAGCTCCGGGGTCAGCTTCTCCATCGCGCTCGCCATCAGCGCGCAGTGGAATGGCGCCGACACGTCGAGCGGGATGACGCGCTTCGCGCCCGCGGCGAGCAGCGCCTCGCCTGCGGCAGACACCGAATTGCGTCGCCCGGCGATCACCGTCTGCGCCGGAGAGTTGAAGTTCGCGGGCGCCACCACGCCGGGCGTCTCGGCGCAGATGCGCGCGATCGTCTCCGCATCGGATCCGAGCACGGCCGCCATCGCGCCCTCACCTTCCGGCACCGCCTCCTGCATCAGCGCGCCGCGCCGGCGCACCAGCCGCACCGCGTCGCCGAGCGGCAAGCCGCCGGCGGCGACCAGCGCCGAGTACTCGCCGAGGCTGTGCCCCGCGAACATCACCGGGGGCTGCGCGAGGCGCCGCTCGACTACGCGCCAGATCGCGATCGACGCCGCCAGGACCGCCGGCTGCGTGATCTCGGTGCGCGCGAGCTCGGTCTCGGGGCCGCGCTCGATGCGCTCGAGCAGCCCGCCGCCGAAGGCTTCCTCTGCCTCGTCGAGAGCCGCCCGCGCCTCCTCGTAGGTTTGGGCGAAGTCCGTCGCCATGCCGACGGCCTGAGAGCCCTGTCCGGGGAAGACGACTGCGAGCATCGCGCGGGCGTTCGGTGCGGTCGCAGGCGACCTACACCTCTTGCTCGGCTTCGACCTGGAAGATCTGGCGATCGCCGTAGTGACCGCACTCGGCGCAGACGCGATGGGGCCGTTTGGTCGCTCCGCACTTCGAGCACCTTGAGCGCGCGGGGGGAGTCAGTGCGTCGTGCGCTCGGCGCATCCGCGACTGTGACTTCGACATCTTTTTCTTGGGTCCAACCATGACCGATCCTTCTCTACGGGCGTCGTCACTTGCGGCGGCGCGTCTCTTCGAGCAGCTGTCCAAGTCCGGCGAACGGCCGACTGGCTTGCCGCATCTCGCAGGAACAGGCTTGCCGGCTTCGCACCGCGCCGCACATCGGGCACAGCCCAGGGCAGGTCTCGGAGCAGAGCGGCTGCATGGGCCAAGCGAGCGACAAGATTTCCAGAACGACCGGGCCGAAGTCTAGCTCGTCGCCTGCGTACCGCCCGAGCTCGAGATCTTCGGGGTCGAGCTCGATTCCTCCCTCTGGAATCTGGGCGGGATTCTGCGCGGGCTCGAGCAGGAGTTCCAGGGGCTCCGAAACGGCGAGCGCCACCGGCTCACCGCAGCGCGAGCAGCGGACGGCGACCTCGCCGCTGAGCCGGCCCCGAAACAACAGACGGGCGCCCAGGCGGTAGCCCTCGAAAGCGAGAACGAGCGGCGCCGCGAGGCGCGCGTCGGGGTCGCGAAACAGCTCGCGAACCGTGCTCCACCAGCTGTGGCCAGCCTCCAGGCGGAAATCCCGCGGGGTCTCCTTGACGGCTTCGCAGCGGACGCTCAGTTCGACCATTGGAGCCCCCCTTCCCCGTCGCGAGAAAGCGCACTCAGGACGCGGATTTGCTCGGTCCGAGAGCGGGCGCGGCAGTCACGATTACGCCCGGGGGTTCCGGTTGTCAACGCGGCCCTGCGACCGGCGGACGCGTTGACTAGACTGCGCGCCATGGCGGTCGTCACGCGCTATGCGCCCAGCCCGTCGGGGGCGCTGCACATCGGCGGCGCGCGCACGGCCTTGTTCAGCTGGGCCTACGCGCGCCACGAGGGCGGCTCGTTCTTCCTGCGCATCGAGGACACGGACCGCGAGCGCTCGACGCTCGAGTCGGAGAAGCTCGTGCTCGAGGCGCTCGAGTGGCTCGGCCTCACCTGGGACCCGGTTCCCGGAACGAGCGGCATTCCGCGCCAGTCCGAGCGTGGGGCTCGCTACCGCGAGGCGATCGCGGAGCTCGTGGCGCGCGGTCACGCGTACCGGTGCACGTGCACGGAGGCCGAGGTCGCGGCGATGCGCGAGCGCGCGAAGGCGCGGGGCGAGAAGCCGCGCTACGACCGGACCTGTCGCGACAAGCAGATCGGCCCGGACAGCCCGAAGCCCTTCTGCGTTCGGCTGCGCGTTCCCGACGCGGGCGGACTCACTCGCTGGAACGACCTGGTCGCCGGGCCCGCGGGCGAGGACGCGTCCGAGCTCGACGACTTCGTGATCGCGCGAACGGATGGCTCGGCGATCTATCACTTCGCCGTGGTCGTCGACGATCACGACATGGGAGTCACACACGTGCTGCGCGGCCGCGAGCACATGACGAGCACGCCGCGGCAGCTCTTGATCTACCAGGCTATGGGCTGGGAGCCGCCGCAGTTCGGGCACGTGCCGCTGCTCGTCGAGCCGGGGGGCAAGAAGCTCTCGAAACGGCAGGACTCGGTCTCGGTGCAGAGCTACCGGGACCGCGGCTTCTGTCCCGAAGCGGTGTTGAACTACATCGCGCGCCTGGGTTGGGGTCACGGCGACCTCGAGATCTTCTCGCAGGAGGATCTCGCTCGGCTGTTCACGCTCGAGGGCGTGGGTCAGTCGCCTTCGCAGGTCCACGACGACAAGCTCATCTGGCTCTCGCAGCACTACCTGAAGACGCTCCCGCGCGAGCGCCTGCTCGCGCATCTACAGCGCTTTCTCGACGCCGAGGCGCGCCGGCCCGTCGCGGTCGACGAGGGTCTCTGCAGGCTCGTCGACCTGCTGCGCGAGCGGAGCAAGACACTCGTCGAGATGGCCGCGCTCGCGCGCTTCTACTACGTCGACGAGCTGACGCTCGACGCCAAGGCGGCGGCGAAGTTCCTGTTGCCCGAGGTGCGGCCGCGACTCGCGGAGCTCTACGCCGCGCTCGAGTCGCTCGACGCCTGGAACCGCGCGGCGCTCGAGCCGGCTCTCCAGAAGGTGATCGCGGCACATGGCGTCGAGCTCGGCGCGCTGGCGCAGCCGGTCCGCGTCGCGATCACCGGCGGGACCGTGAGCCCGCCCATCTTCGAGACGCTAGAGGTGCTCGGTCGCGAGCGAACGCTCCGCCGTCTCGACGCCGCGCTGCGCTCGATTCCGGCCTGATTGAACCCGCGCCCCGAGCGCGTATATTCCCGGCCGGCTTTGGCGGATCGTCTAACGGCAGGACGACGGGTTCTGGCCCCGTTAATCTAGGTTCGAATCCTAGTCCGCCAACCAGCTCAAAGCGTCGGCTGCCCCGCTTGAATACGACCAGTAAGCCCCTCGTCGTAGAGAGCGGACGACACGCACCCACCCGGGTCCGCGAGGCCAACGGCGCGAGCCGGAGGCAGCATGCGAGCCAGACCCCACTCCCTCTGATCCAGGCTTGCACTCGCGGACCCAACTGGGGGCGGCCCGGTCGTAGATCTGCTTACTCTCCCTCCACTCCAGACGACACCGCGAGGGATCCGGCGGAGAAATCCGCCGGGTCCCTCGCTTCGTTTATGGTGGCTGTCGTGGATCCTGAAGGTCGTGTTCCGAAGATTGTGCCTGGGGTCG
>DATFUE010000085.1:0-2779 GCA_035261165.1 Myxococcota bacterium | reverse complement strand
CAGCACGAGCACGGTGTAGAGCGTGTCGTAGGCGTCGCGCTTGTCGGCGCTTCCGTCCTCGGCCCAGAAGCGGTCGCGGCTGCGGCGGATGTACCAGTTGTTGAGCGCGTCGATGAAGCTCTCCACCTCGGCGCACGCCCCGGGAATGTCATAGGCGTCGAGCGAGCGCTCCAGGCCGCGCACCAGGTCGCCGGTCTTCGCGAGCGCGTAGCGGTCGAGCACGCCGCGGGCGTCCACGCGGATGTTCGCGCGCACGCCGTCGGCGTTGGCGTACAGACAGAAGAAGTAATACGCGTTCCAGATCGGACGCAGCACGAGCCGCACGATCTCGCGAATCACCTGACCCTCGCGGTCGATCTGCAGGTCCGCGCCGCGCAGGATCGGCGAGCTGCACAGGAACCAGCGCAGCGCGTCCGAGCCGTAAGTCGAGAACACCTCTTCCGGGCTCGGGTAGTTCCGGACGCGCTTCGAGAGCTTCAGCCCGTTCTCGTCCAACACCACGCCGTGACAGAGGCAGTTCTCGAAGGGCGGGCGGTCGAAGAGCGCGGTGGCCAGCACGTGCATCGTGTAGAACCAGCCGCGCGTCTGCGCGACGTACTCGGTGATGAAGTCGGCGGGGAAGTGATTCTCGAAGCGCTCGCGGTTCTCGAACGGATAGTGCAGCTGCGCGAACGGCATCGAGCCCGACTCGAACCAGCAGTCGAGCACGTCGCTCACGCGCCGCATCTGTGACTTGCCCGAGGGGTCGTCGGGGTTCGGGCGCACGAGCGCGTCGATGCCCGGGCGGTGCAGGTCTCCGGGCCGCACGCCGAAGTCGCGTTCCAGCTCGTCGAGCGAGCCGTAGACGTCGATGCGCGGGTAGTTCGGGTCGTCCGAGCGCCACACCGGGATCGGCGAGCCCCAGAAGCGGTTGCGGCTGATCGACCAGTCACGCGCGCCCTCGAGCCACTTGCCGAACAGGCCGTCACGGATGTGTGTCGGCACCCAGCGGATGCGCTGGTTCAGCTCGACCATGCGCTCGCGGAAGTCGCTGACCTTCACGAACCACGAGCTCATCGCGCGGTAGATCAGCGGCGTGTCGGTGCGCCAGCAATGCGGGTAGTTGTGGACGATGGTCTCCTGGCGCACGAGCGCGCCGCGCTCCTTCAGATCGCGGATGATCGGGCGGTTCGCGTCGAAGACGAGCTCGCCCTGCCACGGCGGAACTTCGGCCGTGAAGCGTCCCGCCTCGTCGACCGGCACGACGATGGGAATGCCGGCGGCGAGACATGCGGCCATGTCGTCCTCGCCGAAGCCGGGCGCCAGGTGCACGACCCCCGTGCCCTCGGCGGTGTCGATGAACGCGGCGTCGAGCACGCGGAAGGCGTTCCGCGTACCCGCGAAGAACCGATACAGCGGCTCGTAGCTGCGGCCGACCAGCTCACGGCCGCGCAGTGACCCGACGCGCGTGGCGCCTGCCAGCTCGGCCGCGAATTTCTCGAGCGTCGCGACGCCGAGCGCGATCCGCCGGCCGTCTTTCTCGAACAGCGCATAGTCGATGTCCTCGCCGACGGCGAGCGCGAGATTCGCCGGGAGAGTCCACGGAGTGGTCGTCCAGACCCAGAGCTCGAGCGGCGCCTTCTCGCCGGCCTGGCGCGCGAGCGTGAAGCGCACCGTGATTGCCGGGTCCTGCCGCTCGCGGTACGAGTTGTCGAGCCGTGTCTCGAAGTTCGACACGGGCGTCTGCGCGGCCCACGAGTAGGGCATCACGCGGAAGCCCTCGTACAGGAGCCCCCGCTCGTAGAGCTCCTTGAACGCCCACATCACGCTCTCCATGTAGGAGAGGTCCATGGTCTTGTAGTCGCGCTTGAAGTCGACCCAGCGCGCCTGCCGGGTCACGATCTCCTGCCACGCCTCGGTGAAGCGCAACACCGAAGTGCGACAGTAGTCGTTGAAGCGGTCGATCCCGAACTCGGTGATCTTCACCCGGCCCGCGATGCCGAGCTCCTTCTCCGCCTCCAGCTCCGCGGGCAGCCCGTGACAGTCCCAGCCGAAGCGCCGCTCGACGCGCCGGCCGCGCAGCGTCTGATAGCGCGGCACGATGTCCTTCACGTAGCCCGTCAGCAGATGGCCGTAGTGCGGCAGGCCGTTCGCGAACGGCGGGCCGTCGTAGAACACGTACTCGTTCGCACCCTTCTCGCCCGCGGGGCGCCGTTCGACCGAGCGCTCGAAGATGCGGTTCGCGCGCCAGTACGCGAGCACGCGCTCCTCGATCGCGGGGAAGCTCGGCTGGGGCTCGACCTCCGGGTAGAACGTCTCTGTCGCGCGCGCGCTCATCGGGCCAGATGCTATCCGGGGCGCGGCGGCTTCGCCGCCTCGGGCCCCGCGCATTTGAAAACCGACTGGTCGGTCGGTAGACTGCGCGCGTGGCCCGCGGCACGGCTCGCGCTCGACGCACTCGGCCAGCCGGGAAGCCGGCGCGGCGCCGCGCCCCGGCGGCCTCCCGCGACGCGATTCTCGACGCCGCCCTGCGCTGCTTCGCCAAGCGCGGCTATCACGAGACCTCGGTCGACGACATCGCGGCGCGCGCGCGGCTCTCGAAGGGCGCGATCTACTGGCACTTCGCGGGCAAGCGCGAGCTGTTCCTCGCGCTCATCGATCGGGCCCTCGAGTACGACGCCCTGCTCGCCAAGGCGGTTGCGGAGGCGCCCGACTGGCGCGCCGGGCTGCGCGAGCTGTTCGTGCGCTCGCGCGAGTACCTCGAGGGCGAGCTGCCGCTGGTGAAGCTCTCGCTGCAACA
>DATFUE010000084.1:0-3064 GCA_035261165.1 Myxococcota bacterium | reverse complement strand
CCAGGGCAGCATCTCGGGCTGGATCTCCGGCGACGGCCGCTGGGTCTCGTTCGTGAGCTATGCGACGAACCTCGCGCCGGGCGACACGAACGGGGTCGCGGACATCTACCTGCGCGACCGCCTGGCCGGCACGACCGAACGCGTGAGCGTCTCCGGCAGCGGGGCGCAGGCGGACGGCGCCTCACTCTCCGACTCGATTTCCGCGGACGGACGCTGGGTGGCCTTCGGCAGCGAGGCCAGCACGCTCGTCCCGGGCGACACGAACGCGTTCGGCGACGTCTTCGTGCACGACCGGAATGCCTCGGGCTTCACCAGCCTGTGCGAACCCGGACAAGGCGGCGTGATCCCCTGTCCGTGCTCGAACCCGCCCGCCGGGTCCGGCCGCGGCTGCGACAACTCCTCCTCCACCGGCGGAGCGTCGCTCTCCGCGAGCGGGATCGCGTACCTCTCGTCCGACAGCCTCGTGTTCACGACCAGCGGCGAGCGGCCGAGCGCGCCGAGCCTGCTCCTGCAGGGCGACGCATCGATCGCGGCCGGCATCGCGTTCGGCCAGGGCGTGCGCTGCGCGGGCGGCGCGCTGAAGCGACTGTTCACGAAGATCGCCAGCGCGGGCAGCATCAGCGCTCCCGACTTCGGCGCGGGCGATCCGCCGATCTCCGCCCGCTCCGCGCTGCTCGGCGACTCGATCCAGCCGGGCGAGGCGCGCTGGTACCTCGTCTACTACCGCGATCCGATCGTGCTGGGCAGCTGCCCCGTGACGAGCGGCTTCAACGCGACGCAGGGGGGCGCCGTCTCCTGGCAGCCGTGAGCGCGGCCGGTCATGATGTGGGGCCCGTCCGATGAGGCCCCTGCTCCCCCTCGCGTTCGCTGCCTGCTGCGCCGCCTGCGCGCCGACAGCCCCCACCGCCGTGGTCGCGGGTCAGGCCGCCGCGCCGCGCGAGGTGCACACGGCGCCGGCGCGCGAAGAGCCCTGGGAGCGCACGCTGCGCGTCAGCGGCGAGCTCGCGGCCTTCGAGGCCGCGACGCTCTCGACCAAGGTCGCCGGACGCCTCGACGAGCTCGCCGTCGACCTCGGCTCGCGCGTCCACAAAGGCGACCTGCTCGCGCGCGTCGACGCGCACGACTACGAGCTGCGCGTGACGCAGGCCGAGGCCGCGCTGGCCGCAGCGCGCGCGCGCCTGGGGCTGCCGCTCGCCGACGGCGACGGCAAGGACGACGCAGATCCCGAGCGCGTGGCGATCGTGCTCCAGGCGCGCACCGCGCTGGACGAGGCGCAGCGCGAGGAGCGGCGCGTTGCCGAGATGGTGCACTCGGGCGTCGGCACGCAGGCCGCGTCCGACAGCGCACACTCGGCCGTGCTGCTCTCGCAGGCCAAGCTGCAGGACGCGCTCGAGGAGGTGCAGAATCGCCGTGCGCAGGTGCTCCAGCGCCGCGCGGACCTCGCGCTGGCCCGCGCGCAGCTCGCGGACACGAAGGTGCTGGCGCCCTTCGAGGGTGCGGTCGTCGCGCGCCTGGCGGGGACCGGCGACTACCTCCCGGCCGGCGCGCCGATCGCGCGCCTCGTGCGCTACGACCCGCTGCGGCTGCGGCTGGACGTGCCCGAGTACGCCGCGGGAGCGATCCGCAGCGGCCAGGTGCTGCGCGCGGAATTCGAGGACGGCACGCGGGTCGAAGGCCAGATCGCGCGCCTCAGCCCCGAGCTCTCCGCGAAGAACCGCACGCTGCGGGTCGAGGGCGAGCTGCCCAACAGGGAGGGCGCGCTCCGGTCGGGTTCGTTCGCGCGCGTCGAAGTGGTGCTCGACCCCGCCGCGCGCACGCTGGTGGTGCCGCCCGAGGCGCTGCTGCGCTTCGCGGGCCTCGACAAGCTCTTCGAAGTCGTCGAGGGCAAGGCACTCGAGCGCCGCGTGCGCGTCGGCCGCTCCGACGGGCAGCGGATCGAGATCCTCGAGGGCATCGCGGCCGGAGCCGAGCTCGTGCTCCAGCCCGGGAACCTGCAGGGCGGCGCGGCCGTGCGCGTGATCCACTAGGCCGGAGGCCCCCGTGCGACGGCTCGTCGAGACCTTCATCCGCCGGCCGGTCTTCGCCTCGATGCTGATCGCCACGCTGGTGGTGGTCGGGATCGCGAGCTTCCTGCACCTGCGCGTCGACCGCTTCCCCTCGGTCGACGTGCCGACCGTTTCGGTGCGGACCGTGCTCCCGGGCGCCTCGATCGAGGAGGTCGAGACGCTCGTCAGCCAGCGCATCGAGGAGGCGGTCAACACGGTCGAGGGCATCGACCAGCTGCGTTCGATCTCCAGCCAGGGGTCGTCCTTCGTGATGATCACCTTCGTGCTCGAGCGCGACATCGAGGCCGCCGCTCAGGACGTGCGCGAGCGCGTCGCCAGCGTGCTGCGCGACCTGCCGCCCGAGGCCGAGCCGCCGATCATCGGCAAGTTCGACAACGACCAGACGCCGGTCCTGACCTACGCGCTCTCGGCCGACCGGCCGATGCGCGAGCTCACGGAGATCGCCGACAAGCTCGTGCGCCCGCAGCTCGAGCGCTCCAGCGGCGTGGGCGAGGTGCGCATCGTGGGCGGGGCGCAGCGCGCGATCAACATCTGGATCGACGCGCAGCGCGTGCAGGCCTACGGCCTCTCGCTCTCGGCCGTGCGCGCCGCGCTCGCGCGCCAGAATGCCGAGATCCCGGGCGGCAACGTGACCGACGACGAGCACGAACGCGTTCTGCGCACGATGGGCCGCATCGGCGACCCGCGCGACTTCGACGACGTGGTGGTCGCGACCCTCGACGGCCAGCCGGTGCGCGTGCGCGACATCGGCCGCAGCGAAGACGGCACCAAGGAGATCCGCTCGACCGCGCGCCTCGACGGGCTGCCCTGCGTGACGCTCGAGGTCCGGCGCCAGTCGGGCTCGAACACGATCGAGGTCATCGACGGGGTCAAGGCCAAGCTCGACCGGCTGCGGCCCGAGCTGCCCTCCGACCTGCGCATCGAGGTGATCCGCGACCAGTCGCGCTACATCCGCGCCGCGCTGCACGAGATCGAGACGCACCTCGTCCTGGGCAGCA
>DATFUE010000083.1:0-14705 GCA_035261165.1 Myxococcota bacterium | reverse complement strand
GCAGAGCTTCGTCATCATGAACGGGATCCTGTACTTCACCGCGAACGACGGCACGAACGGAGCGGAGCTGTGGCGGAGCGACGGCACCACGGCCGGAACGACGCTGGTGAAGGACATCAACCCGACGGGCAGCTCGTTCCCGCTCCTGCCCGCGGCCATCGGCGGGACGCTGTACTTCTCCGCGACCGACGGCGCGTCGGGCTTCGAGCTGTGGAAGAGCGACGGCACGAACGCCGGCACGGTGCGAGTGAATGACATCGCCCCGGGCGCCGCGAGCTCGACGCCCGCCGGCTTCACGTCGTTGGGAGGCTACGTCTACTTCTCCGCCAACGACGGCACGTCGGGCTTCGAGCTGTGGAGGACGGACGGCACGACGACCTCGCTCGTCGCGAACATCGCGACGACCTCGAGCAGCTCGAGCCCGGGCTCGATCGTCGCGATGAACGGCAGTCTCTTCTTCACGGCCACCACGTCCGCTGCGGGCAGAGAGCTGTGGCGGAGCGACGGCAGCGCGGCGGGCACCACCATGGTGCTGGACATCCTCCCGGGGAGCGCGGGGGGAATCTCCGCGGGCGCCACGCTCACCGTCGCCGGCAACCGGCTCTTCTTTCCCGCGAGCGACGGAGTCAGCGGCACCGAGCCGTGGACCAGCGATGGCAGCGCGGCGGGCACGCTGCGCCTGCAGGACGTCTTCGCCGGCTCGAGCCCTTCGTCGCCGGCCTCGTTCTTCGCCTTCAACGGCCTCGCCTATTTCGCCGCCGACGACGAAGTCATCGGCCGAGAGCTCTGGAAGAGCGACGGCACCCCGGCCGGCACGACCTTGCTGCGGGACTTGACGTCCGGCACGGGCGACTCACTCCTGGCCACGCCCTTCGGCGACCTCTCGGGCACGGCGTTCATCTCCGCGAGCGACGGCGTGAACGGCACGGAGCTCTGGAAGAGCGACGGCACCGCTCCGGGAACGACGCTGGTGCGAGACATTCGCACCGGCTCGGGCAGCTCGAACCCGAAGGGCTTCACGAGCGCGAACGGTCTCGTCTTCTTCCAGGCGGACGACGGCACGAACGGCGCCGAGCTCTGGAAGAGCAACGGCACGGCGGCGGGCACCTCGCTGGTCCGCAACATCGCGTCGGGCGCCACGGCGTCGAACGCTCTGCCGGTCGGAGCCGTGGGCAACACGCTGCTCTTCTCGGCGAACGACGGCTCCGGTCCCGAGCTGTGGAAGAGCGACGGCACGAGCGGCGGGACGCAGATTCTGAGCAGCGTCACGCCATTTTCGAGCGGGGTCGTGCAGGGCGGGTTCTTCTACTTCCTCGGCGCGGACCAAAACAACGGCGGGGAGCTGTGGCGGACCAACGGCTCGAGCGCCTCGCTGGTGCGCGATCTGAACCCGGGCTTGGGCAGCGGATTCGTCATGGGCGCCTCGCTCGCGGCCTTCGGCGGAGGGGTCGTCTTCGCCGGCGACGACGGGATCCTGGGCAGGGAGCTGTACAAGAGCGACGGCAGTGACTCGGGCACCGTGCTCGTGAAGGACGTCTCGGAGGGCACTCCGAGCTCGTCGCCGCAGAGCTTGGCGGTGGCGAACGGCCTGCTGTTCTTCGCCGCCGACGACGGAGTGACTGGGGTCGAGCTGTGGGAGAGCGACGGCACGAACGCCGGCACGGTGCTGCTGAAGGACATCCAGCCGGGCGCCGCGAGCGGCTCGCCGAGTCAGCTCACGGCGGTCGGCTCGAATCTGTTCTTCCGCGCGAACGACGGAGTGACTGGGGTCGAGCTCTGGAAGAGCGACGGCACCTCGGGCGGCACCGTACTGGTGCGCGACCTCGCCCCCGGCGCGGCCAGCTCGTCGCCCCAGCTCTTGCTCGCGGCAAACGGCCTGCTCTATTTCGCCGCGAACGACGGCGTCCACGGCAGCGAGCTGTGGCGCAGCGACGGGACGCCCGGAGGCACGGTGCTGGTGCGAGACATCGCCCCGGGAGTGGCCGGCAGCTCCCCGAGTCAGATGGCGCAGATCGGCTCGAACCTGTTCTTCGGAGCGGCGACCGAAGCGCGCGGCCTCGAGCCCTGGGTCCTGCCGCTCACGGCGCCGCCCGACAGCGATCTCGACGGGCTCAGTGACCCGGCCGAGCTGGGCCTGGGCACGAATCCGCTCGACGCCGACTCGGATGACGACGGGTTGTCCGACGGCGCGGAGGAGCTCACGTACCACACGAACCCGCTCGACGCCGACACGGACGACGACGGCGCGAGCGACGGGGTCGAAGTCGCCGCCGGGAGCGACCCCCGCGAGCCGACCTCGACTCCGCCTCCCCCGGTTCCCGTCCCGGGTCTGCCGCCGTTGGCGAGCGCGCTGCTGGCGAGCCTGCTGCTGCTCGGTTCGCTGTACCTGGGCCGCTCGGGTCAGGTGCCGCGCAGCGCCGCCCGCGCCCAGCGCCAGGCCGCGGCCGGGGTGGGAGACATGCGGAACATCGCGCCGCGCACCTTGCGCAGCCTCGCGGCGCGGTTTCGCTCGCACAGGCCCTGGTAGAAGCGGCGTGCCTCGGGCTTCGCGCCCGCCTTCGCGAGCAGGCGCGCGAGTGACATCGACGCCTCGAACTGCCACGGCTCGACCTTCACCGCCAGACGCAGGAGGCGGATCGCCGACTGGCGCTCGGAGCGCTTGCGGAACTTCTGGCTGCCCTCGAGCAGATCGCGAATCGCTTCCGGCGCGCGCTCGAGCCGCACGTCGAGCTGCCCGATCCGCTCCCAGAGCTCGACCCGCTTCGGCAGATGAGTCACGGCCTGCCGCAACACCGCGAGCGCCTTGTCGTCGAAGCCCTGCTTCTCGTGGATCTCCGTCGCCGCCAGATACTTCAGCCGCGCCTCGTCGAGCTCCTTGGTCTGCGCGAGCAAGGTCGCGAGCTTCACCAGGATGGCCGGGTTCTCGGGCTCCTTCGCGAGCACCTTGCGGTACTCTGCGATCGCCTTCTTGCGCTTGCCGCGCCCCTCCGCCTTCGCGGCGCGCGACATGCTCTCGGTCCGATCGTACTTCGGCTTTCCGAACAACCCCACGCTGCAACGCTAGCAAAGACTCAGGTCGAGCCAATCACGAGCGTGGGCACGCCGCAGGTGTCGCGCTCCACGGTACAGACTCTCGTGCCGGGTTTGTTCCCGGAGCGGACAGGCGTGACGGAGAATCCGGCCTCGACGAGGCGTTCGCGCGCCGCATCCGCGCTCGGCACGCGCCACGCGAGACCCCACAGGCGGTCGGGCGCGGCGGGATCCGCGGCCGCGCCGAGCGCGCTCGCGACCTCGACGGTGACTCCGCCGACGCGGAAGAACTGGAGCCGCACCCCGCGCTCCGGGAAGCTGCGGTCTAGGGCGAGCCGCAGGCCGAGTGATTCGCCGTAGAAGGCCTGGGCGGCGTCAGCGTCGGGGCTGCGCACGACGACGTGGTCGAGCGCCTCGACGGCGCCGTTCTGCTCGGCGCGAAGCTCCGCGGCCGGAAGCGCGTCCGCGGGCGAGAGGTGCTCGATCGCGAACTCGAGCACGCCGCGCGACGCGCTCTCGGGCCAGTGGACGTTGCGCCAGCTGCGCTTCGCGCCGCTGCGCGAATCCACGCCGGAGCCGGCGAGCGGGTCGGCCGCCTGCACGCCCCGGGCGCGAAGCTCCGCCGCGCACGCGTCCGCGTCGTCGGTGCCGAAGGCGAGGCCGATGAGACCCTCGCCGTCGCGCTCGAGCCGGGCGCGAATGCGCTCCGCGAACGGCCCGTCGCCGCTGACGCCCAGCAGCTCCACGTAGCTGTTCGCCAGCCGGAACAGCGCGTTCGCCGTGCCCTGCCCCGGATGCTCGCCGCGCCACGAGGGTGCGCGGCCGAACAGTCGCGAGTACGTCTCGGTTGCGGCCTCGAGGTCTGTCACCGCGACGATCACGTGGTCCAGCGAGTGCAGCACCCGCGCAGCATACCAGCCCTAGTGCGAGGCGCCGACGAGCGCGAGCACGTTCTCCAGCACGGCGGGCCACGCCTGCGATCCCGGCTCGACGAGCTGCATGTGATCCGCGCCGGTCACCTCGACGAGCTTCACGCGGTCGCCCGCCGCGAGCGCGGCCCGCTCGTACGCCTCCACGATGCGACTGGGAATCACTCGATCGCGGGTCCCGACGATGAGCGTCTGCGGCACGCCGAGCGGGAGCAGCGCGGCCGGGGAGCCCTGGGCCCAGTGCTCCGGCACGGCAGCGAGCGTGCCTCCGAGCAGTGTCTCGAGCGTTCCGCGCCCGCAGATCGAGCCGCCCGGGACGTCGAGGCTGCGCAAGTCTCCGGGCCCAGCCAGGGCTACGACCCCGCTAGGCCGGAGCGGTGACTCACTGTGGAGATCGCTCTCGCTCGGGAGCCTCGCGCGCGCCGCGCTCCAGAGCGCGAGGTGCGCGCCCGCCGAGTGACCCACGACGACGACGCGCGACAGGTCGAGCGCGTGCGTCCTCGCCAGCGTGCGCGCGAAGTCGGTCGCGGCCGCGACGTCGCGAAAGGTGCCGGGCCAGCCGCCGCCCGCATCGCCGACCCGCCGGTACTCGATGTTCCAGGTCGCGACGCCGGCGTCGCGCAGCGCGCTCGCGAGCCGCGCGGTGCTGCGCAGCGACACGACGTTCGCTCTCCAGCATCCGCCGTGGATCACGATCGCGAGCGGAAACGGGCCTTCCCCGGCCGGTACGCGCAGCTCGCCGAACTGCAGCGGGTCGACGTCCGCGTAGGGGATGCGCTGCGCTTCGATCCGGGGCGGCGGCGGGACGACCGCGCAGCCGGTGACGAGAAACAGCGCCGCCGCTGCGAACCGGCGCACGGCGGAGCTCAGGCCGGGCGCTTCCGCAGGTTGGAAGCCAGGAGGCGCTTGCGCAGCCGGAGGCTCTTCGGAGTCACTTCGAGGAGCTCGTCGGCCTCGATCCACTCCAGCGCCGATTCGATCGTGAAGCGGCGCGGAGGAGTCAGGATCTCGGCGTCGTCGTGGCCGGTGTTTCGCACGTTGGTGAGCTTCTTCGCGCGACACACGTTCACGTTCATGTCTTTCGGGCGGCGGTTCTCGCCCACGACCTGGCCCTGGTAAACCTGCTCGCCGTTGCCGATGAACATGGTCGCGCGCTCTTGGATGTTGAACAGCGCGTGCGAGGTCGAACGGCCCGTCTCACTCGCGACGATCGCGCCCACGCCGCGCCCGGTGAGCTCGCCGTGGAACGGCTCGTAGCCGCGAACCGTTCGGTACAGGGTTCCCTCGCCGCGCGTGTCGGTGAGAAACTCGGTGCGATAGCCGAAGAGGCCGCGGCTGGGCACGATGAAGTTCAACAAGGTGCGGGCGCCGCGGTTCTCCATCTGAACGAGTCGGCCGCGCCGCGCGCCGAGCTTCTCGAGCACCGCGCCCGTGGATTTCTCGGGCACCTCGGCGACCACGTCCTCGACCGGCTCGCAGCGCTTGTGATCGATCGTCCGCTCGATGATCTGCGGCTGAGACACCGCGAACTCGAAGCCCTCGCGGCGCATCGTCTCGATCAGCACGGCGATCTGCAGCTCGCCCCGACCCGAGACCTCGAAGGTGTCGGTCTGCTCGCCGCCCGAGATCTTGATCGACACGTTGGTGAGGATCTCGCGGCGCAGGCGATCGCCGATCTGGCGGCTCGTGACGTACTTGCCCTCCTGCCCCGCGAACGGCGACGTATTCACCGAGAAGCGCACCGCCACCGTCGGCGGGTCGATCGCGATGCGCGGCAGCGGCTCGAGGGCGTCGAGCGGGCAGATGGTGTCACCGATCTCGATCGTATCGACGCCCGCGATGATCGCGATCTCGCCCGCCGAGGCCGACTCGCGCTCGACCCGCTCGAGCCCGTGCGGCGCGAACAGCTTCGTGATGCGGAAGCTCTGCGGCGCGCCGTCCTCGGGGATGCGCGCCACGGTGACTCCGCGCTTCAAGATGCCGCGCTCCACGCGGCCGATCACGAGCCGCCCGACGAACTCGTCCCAGCCGAGAGTCACCGCTTGGAATTGCAGCGTGCCCTCGATGTCGACCTCCGGCGGCGGCGCCTGCTCGAGAATCATGTCGAGCAGCGGGCGGAGGTCTTTGCGCACGCCGTCGGCTTCGAGCGACGCGGTGCCCTGCTTCGCCGACGCGTACACGACCGGAAAGTCGAGCTGGTGATCGTCCGCGCCGAGCTCGACCAGGAGATCGAACACCTCGTCGACGACCTCGTGCGCGCGCTGCTCCGGCCGGTCGATCTTGTTCACCACCACGATCGGGCGCAGCCCCTGCGCCAGCGCCTTGCCCAGCACGAAGCGCGTCTGCGGCATCACGCCCTCGACCGCGTCGACCAGCAACAGCACCGCGTCGACCATGCCCATCACGCGCTCGACCTCGCCGCCGAAGTCCGCGTGACCCGGGGTGTCGACGAGCTGGATCTTCACGCCTTCGTACTCGACCGCCGTACTCTTGGCGTGGATCGTGATGCCGCGCTCGCGCTCGAGATCCTCACTGTCCATCGCGCGCTCTTGCACTTCCTGATTGACGCGGAACGTGCCCGTCTGGCGCAGGAGTCCGTCCAGCAAGGTGGTCTTGCCGTGGTCGACGTGCGCGATGATCGCGAGGTTGCGGATGTCTTTGCGGGGGCCACGCATCGGGGCGCGGAGGCTAAGATGCCGCGGTCGCGATGTCCACCGGCCGAATCGCCAAAATCCACGTGCATCACGGGTTTGAGCCAGCCATCGGCGAGGCGATCGCGGCACAGCTGCGCCAAGGCATGCCCGAGCGCGAGATCGTCGTCTCGCACCGGGAAGAGGAGCTGCGCGCGCGCATCGCCGAGATCGAGGTGCTGCTCGCCTTCCGCCCGCCGCGCGGCATGTGGAGCGGCGCTCGCCGGCTGCGACTCATACAGATGATGGGCGCAGGGGTCGACGCGCTTCTGCCGGCGCCCGACCTCCCGGCGCAGGTCCAGATCACGAACGCGCGCGGCCTGCACGGCGCGCAGATGAGCGAGTTCGCGCTCGCCATGATGCTCGCCCTCGCCAAGCGCATCCCGCGCGCACTCGAGCAGCAGCGCGCGCACTTGTGGAAGCTGTACGGATTGCCGCTGCTCGGCGGCAAGACGCTGGGCATACTCGGGTTGGGAGCGATCGGCGCGGCCGTCGCCGACAAAGCGCGCGCGTTCGGCATGCGCGTGATCGGCACGCAGCGCACGCCCCGAGAGATGGCGAACGTCGACCTCGTCGTGAGCGGCCCCGAAGGCACGGAGCGCGTCTTGCGCGAGAGCAACTACGCCGTGGTGCTGTTGCCGCTCACGCCCGAGACGCGCGGCTCGATCGGCGCGCGCGAGCTCGACTGGCTCCGGCCCGGCGCATTCTTCGTGAACCTCGCGCGCGGCGGGATCGTGGACGAGCAGGCGCTGCTCGAGCGGCTGCGCTCGGGTCACCTCGCCGGGGCGGCCTCGGACGTGTTCGCGCGAGAGCCGATGCCGCCGGACGATCCGCTGTGGGACGCGCCGAACTTGATCGTGACTCCGCACGTCGCCGGGCTGGAGCCGGAGTACATGGTGCGTCTGATGGAGCTGGCGGTCGACAACGTGAGTCGGCTGGAGCGCGGCGAGCCGCTGCGCAATCTCGTCGACCGCGAACGCGGCTACTGACTCGACATTCGCGAAGCTCGGGAGGGCGTGATGAGGCTGAAGGGGAAGCGGGCGATCGTGACCGGCGCGGGCAGCGGCATCGGGCGCGCGAGCGCGATCCTGTTCGCGGCCGAAGGCGCGCAGGTGCTGGCGGTGGACCTGGCCGAAGGCGTCGAAGCGACCGCGGCCGAGATCGCGAAGGCGGGCGGGCGCTGTCTCGCGCGCCGCGGGGACGCGGCAGACGAGGCCGGCGTCAAGTCACTGGTGGAGCTCTGCGTGCGCGAATTCGGCGGGCTCGAGGTCGCGTTCGCGAACGCGGGCATCGGCGGCGGGCTCCTGCCATTCTTCGAGCAGCAGGCCGGTGACTGGCAGAACGTGCTGCGCGTCAACCTGATCGGCCCGTTCCTGGCGATCAAGTACGCCGCCGCGCACATGCGCGCGCACGGCGGCGGCTCGATCATCTGCACGGCCTCGGTTGCGGGGCTGCGCTCCGGGGCCGGCGGCAGCCCGTATAGCGCCAGCAAGGCGGGCGTCATCAGCCTGGTCCAGACCTCCGCGAACCAGCTCAGCGGAACCGGCGTGCGCGTGAACGCGATCTGTCCGGGACTGATCGAGACCGGCATGACGAAGCCGATGTTCGACATGGCTCGCGCGCGCGGCAGCGAGAAGAAGATCGGCCAGCTGAATCCGCTCCGGCGCCCCGGCCAGCCGATCGAGATCGCCCGGATGGCCCTGTTTCTCGCCAGCGACGACGCGAGCTACGTGAACGGCCAGGCCATCGCCGTCGACGGCGGTCTCTCGTCGAGTCACCCGTTCGTGCCGGGTCGGCTGGCCTGACTTGGGTCTGCGCGGGGCTCCAACTCACTCCCCCTTGAACTCGACCCCCATGATGACCTTGCCCTTCCCCTTCCACTCCTTCTCGCGCAGCTTGAACTTCTGGATCTTGCCGGTGGCGGTCTTGGGCAGGTCGCCGAACTCGACGGCTTTGGGGCACTTGAAGGCGGCCAACAACTCCTTGGTGTGCGCGATGATGTCCTCCGCGGTGGCGGTCGCGCCGGGGCGCAGGGTCACGAAGGCCTTCGGCACCTCGCCCCACTTCTCGTGCGGCATCGACACGACCGCGCACTCCATCACGGCCGGGTGACGCACGATGGTGTTCTCGACCTCGATGGTCGAGATGTTCTCGCCGCCGGAGATGATGATGTCCTTGGAGCGGTCGCGGAGCTCGATGTAGCCGTCGGGGTGCATCACGCCGACGTCGCCGGAGTGGAACCAGCCGCCCGCGAACGCCTTGGTGGTCGCTTCGGGGTCGGCGTAGTAGCCGCGCATCAGGTTGTTGCCGCGCATGACCACCTCGCCCATGGTCGCGCCGTCCGCGGGCACGTCGTTCATGTCGCCGTCGACCACGCGGAGATACACGGAGTGCGGGAACGGCACCCCCTGGCGCGACATCATCTTGGCGCGCGCGCCGCTCTCGAGCTTCTCCCAGCCGTCCTGTAGCTCGCAGACCACGTGGGGCCCGTAGGTTTCGGTGAGCCCGTACAGGTGGGTGATCTTCACGCCTAGCTTCTCCATCTGCTCGAGCAGACTCGGCGACGGCGGCGCGCCGCCGGTGCAGGTGTGGATCGGCGGATCGAAGTGCCTGCCCTGCGCGGCCGGGTCGTTCGCCAGCATGAGCAGCACGGTCGGCGCGCCGTTCAGGTGCGTGATGCCTTCATCGTCGATCAAGCGGAAGAGCTCGGCGGGATCGACTTTGCGCAGACACACGTGCTTTCCGGCCGCGGCGGTGATTGCCCAGGGCATGCACCAGCCGTTGCAGTGGAACATGGGCACGGTCCAGACCAGGGTCGACGTGCGGTTCAGCCCGAGCACCCCGACCTGACTCACCGCGTTGAGATACGCGCCGCGGTGCGTGTACATGACGCCCTTCGGCATGCCGGTCGTGCCGGAGGTGTAGTTGATCGAGATCACGCTCTCTTCGTCCTCGACCGTGTTCTCGACGGGCAGCCTCGGGGCGCCCTTCGCGAACGCATCCCAGGCGAGCTTCCCGGCCCGGGCGCGCACGATCCCGTCGGGAATCTCGATCACGTGCTGCAGCGCCTTGCGCTCGGGCAGGATCGCGTCGAGCGGCGGCGCCAGCTCCGGATCGACGAGCAGCACCTTGGCGCCGCAGTGGTCGAGGATGTAGGCGATCTCCGCCGCGGCCAGCCGCGTATTGATCGAGACGAGCGGCGCGCCGAGCAGCGGCAGCGCGAAGTGCGCGACCAGGTGCGCGGGCGTGTTCGGCGCCAGAATCGCGACCCGGTCGCCGGGGCCGACCCCGGCGCGGCGCAGCGCGCCGGCCATGCGACCCACTTCCTCGGCGAGCTTCTCGTAGCTCCAGCGCAGCTTTCCGTGCACCACCGCTTCGCGCTTCGGGAACACGCGCGCGGTGCGCTGCAGCATGACCAGCGGAGTGAGTGGATCGGTCCAGACGTTCGCGTGCGGCTTGGCCGACATCGGGTTTCCTTCTAGCTGACCTTGTAGCGCTCGGCCGCGGCGTACTTCTCGTCGAGGCCGACGAGCGACGTGAACTCGGCGAAGCTCATGCGCGCCTCGTCGTCGCTGCGGCTGATGCCCTTGGCGAGAAGCTCGCGGAACGCGCGCTCGAGCGCACGCGCCGCGCAGAGGAGCCCCGTGAGCGGGTAGACGACGTACTCGAAGCCCAGCCCGCGCAGCTCGTCGAGCGGCAGGATCGGAGTGACTCCGCCCTCGACCATGTTCGCCATCAGCGGGCCCGGCAGCTCGCGGCCGACGCGCGCGAGCTCTTCCCGCGAGGTCGGCGCCTCGACGAAGATCAGGTCCGCGCCCGCCTCGCGGTACAGGCGCCCGCGGCGGATCGCCTCGTCGAGCCCGAGCGGACCGCGCGCGTCGGTGCGGCCGACGATGGTGAGTCGTGCGCTGCCGCGCGCGTCCACGGCAGCGCGCAGCTTCTGTACGTGCTCCTCGGCCGGAATGACCTGCTTGTCGCGCATGTGGCCGCAGCGCTTGGGCCAGACTTGATCCTCGAGCAGCACTCCCGCCGCGCCCATGCGCACCAGCTCGCGCACCAGCCGCTGCACGTTCAGCGGCCCGCCGTGACCCGTGTCGCCGTCGACGATCAGCGGCGTGCGCACCGCCGCGACGATGCGCCGCGCCATCTGCAGGGTCTCGGTCTGAGTGAGCAGGCCGAAGTCGGGCTCGCCGAGCTGCGTGCCCGCGACCGCGAAGCCCGAAAGGAACAGCAGCTCGAAGCCGGCGCGCTCCGCGAGCTTCGCCGAGAGGGCGTCCCAGACCCCGACCGAGAGCTTCACGCCGTGCAGCGCGCGAGCTCGCGCGCGTCGCCGAGTGACTCGAGGCCGGAGATCGCCGCGATCAGCCGCTCCGCGCCCGAGTCACCGAGCGCCGGCGCGACGCAGGCGCGTACCTTGGCGAGCCGCTCCGCCTCGGAAAGCGGCAGATCCGGATTGCCGCGCGCGTGGCGGGCCGTGGCGCGCGCGCGCGTGCCGTCGCCGAACACCAGCTCGACCTCTTCCTCGGCGCCGCGGGCCTCGCGCACGACCACGCGCCGCAAGAGTGACTGCACGTCGGCCGCGGTGGCGCGCGCGTCCGAGAACGCGCCCAGCCCCGGCCAACCGTCGAGCCAGGCGATCGCCGCGCAGTACGGCAGCGAGAACTTCGCCTCGAGCCCGGTATGCGGCACGGGATAGATCAAGATCTTGAGTCCGAGGGGGTCACTCGCGATCTCGACCGACTCGAGCTCGCGGCCCGCGTGCTTCTCGCGCAGCGCGAGCACGAGATCGATCGCGCGGTGCGTGAAGCGGCACGACGGATACGGCTTCAGCTCGACCCCCGGGCGCTCGAGCGCCAACGGAGCCCCCAGCTGCGGCAGCGCGAAGGGCTGCTTCCCCGCGTAGAGGTCGCCGAGCCCCATCTCGGCCTCGACCGCGTCCTCGCGCGCAGTCACTCCGAGCCTCGCGAGCTCCGCGGCCTCGAGCCCCGCGCGCGCCGCGAGACCCGCGTGCAGCGGCTTGGTGTCGGTGCCGAAGTTCGCGCGAGAGCCGGACGCGCGCGAGCACGCGATCCCGAACGCGCGGCGCAGCTGACCCCTGTCGAGACCGAACAGGATTCCCGCCGCGGCCGCGGCGCCGAACACGCCGGCGGTCGAGGTCGCGTGCCAGCCCTTCTCGTAGTGCGGGCGGCCGAGCGCCTGGCCGAGGCGCGCCTCGACCTCGAAGCCCGCGACGTACGCGCGCAGGAAGTCCGCGCCCGACGCGCCCGTGACTTCCGCCGCCGCGAACACCGCCGGCAGGAGCGGCACCGTCGGGTGTCCGTTCATCGCCCACGATACGTCGTCGAAGTCGAGCGCGTGCGCGGCCGCGCCGTTCACCAGCGCCGCGAGCCCGGCCGAGGTCCGCTCCCCCGTGCCCCAGAGCGTGGCGACGCCGCCCGCGCGCTGCGCGAGCGCCCAGGCGCGCAGGCGCGCCGACACCGGCTCGTGTCGCCCCGCGATCGCGCACGCGAGCGCGTCGAGGATCGCCGCGCGCGCCGTCGCGCGCACCGTCGCGGGAATGGCCTCGATCCGCAGAGCGAGCGCGAAGTCGGCCAGGCGCGCGGTCTCGCTCACGCGCTCGGTCCCCTCAAACGCCCGCGAAGCGCTGGATCTCTTTCGCGGACGCCTCCGGCTGCTCCGCCATCAGCAGGTGCCCGCAGCGCTCGATCAAAACGACCTGCGCGTTCTTCACCCGCTTCGCGATGAGCTCCGCGTAGGACGGCGCGATCAGCCGATCCTGCGCGCCCCAGAGCACCAGGGTCGGGACGCGGATGCGCCAGAGCCGGCGCTCCAATCCGGTGTCGGGCACCGGGAACAGGAACTTCGCGGCGGTGCGGAAGCCGAGGAAGATCCCGATCAGCTGGTCGATCTGCGCCTGCGTGCGGTCGTCCTTGTCGCTCATGAGGGTCGTGAGCTGCGACATGTCGAGCGCGGCCTTGCTCTTCATGTCGTGAAACAGGAACGGCAGGAGCTCGCCGATCGTGAGCCCGAACAGGTCGACGACCGGGGAGTCGTCACGCCACACGCCGACGGGCGCGAGCAGCGCGAGCTTGCCCACCTCCTTCGGGCGCAGCGCCGCCATCTCGGCGGCGATCCAACCGCCGAACGACTCACCGACCAGCAGCGGCTTCTCGAGCCCCAGCGCCTCCATCACGTCGAAGCCGAGCTGCCAGAGCTCGAGCGCGTCCTCGATCAGCTCCAGGCCCTCGGAGGGCGACTTGCCGAAGCCCGGCAGCGATGGCGCGTACACATGAAAGTGTTTGGCCAGCTGCCCGAGCGCTCCGTCCCAGGCGACGCCGCCGGCGCCGTGCAGGAAGAAGAGCGGCGGGCCGGAGCCGGCCTCCTGGATCTCGAGTCTGGGCCGACCTGCACCGAGATCGAGCATGCGAGACTTCGGCTCCGTCATCGCGGCGCCCCCGCCGACACCGGAATGTGTGCACCGGCCTTCGCACGCCGCGACGCGGGCAGGGCCTTCGGCCACCAGCGGTCCTCGTAGTCGGAGTACAGGTGGCGCAGCTTCGGCAGGATCTGGTCACCGGCCAGCTTCGTGGCGTGATTCACGAGCTCCGCGGGCGCGGAGCCGATCTGACAGCCGAGCAGCACGTGCCCGACGCGCAGCGTCTTGCCGAGCTCCTCGATCTGCTGGCGCACCGTCTCGGCCGAGCCCGCCAGGATGTAGCCCTCGTTCACGAGCTGCTTCCAGGTCTTGTCGATGCCCATGTTCTGCGTCGTGTTGCCGAACTGCGCGACGATGCCCGCGCGCAGCGACGCCTCGCTGCGATAGCCCGGCGCCTCGGACGTGCCGGGATACAGATGGAGACACTTGTTGAAGAAGTAGTCGACGTGCGGCCACCACTGCTTCTCGCACTCCGCGTCGGTGTCGCTGATGCAGACCTGCTGGAAGAAGGCGGCGCTGTGCGGATTGTCGTCGGCGCCGAGCGCGGCGCGCCGCTCCCAGTAGCCGTTCATCATGTTGCGCGCGCGCTTGTACCCGGAGAACGACAGGTAGCTGTAGTTGTAGTCGTGCTCCGCGCAGAAATCCCAGGTCTCGATCGAGCCGAGCCCCGGGATCCAGACCGGCGGATGCGGCTGCTGGATCGGCCGCGGCCACAGGTTCACGTAACGCAGTTTGGTGTACTTGCCGTTGAACGCGAACGGCTCGCGCGTCTGCCAGGCCTTCACGATCAGATCGTGGCCTTCGCGGTACTTGTCGCGCACCGTCGCCGGGTTCTGACCCGCGCAGTAGTTGATGTCCATCGACGTGCCGACCGGGAAGCCGGCGATCAGCCGCCCGCCCGAGATCACGTCGAGCATCGCGAACTCTTCCGCGATGCGGGTCGGCGGGTTGTAACAGACGATCGAGTTGCCGAGCACCAGCAGCATCGCCTTCGAGGTCCGGCGAGCCAAGGTCGCCGCCATGATGTTCGGCGACGGCATCATCCCGTAGGCGTTTTGGTGGTGCTCGTTCACGGCGATGGCGTCGAAGCCGCACTGCTCGGCGTACTCGAGCATGTCGAGGTATTCGTTGTAGAGGTCGTGCCCCTTCTCGGGGTCGTAGATGCCGTTTGGCAGATCGACCCAGACGCTGTGGTACCGCTCGCGGAAATCCGCCGGCAGCCAGCGGTACGGCATCAGGTGGAACCACGTGAACTTCATGGCGTCCTTCCCGTTCGTGCGCGCGCGGAGGCACGATCCTCGCTAGTGGACTCCGTCCAGCGACGAGAATCAAGTTGGCGCAAGCCGCTGGCGCGCGGCGCGCAGTGAGGCGCAGACGAACGAAGTGCGGGTGGCGCGGCTCAGCCCGTCATCGGCCCGCGGGCCGATGACCCGCGGGAGCGGGCCCCGCCAAGGATCGTTCCGGGGATCTCGCGGGGATGTTCGACCAGGAATTCGACGCCGGCGGCGCGCAGCTCTTCGCGGCCGCGCAGGCCCCACGCGCAGCCGATCGTGCGCGCGCCCGCGGCGAGACCCGTCTCCACGTCGATCGCGCTGTCGCCGATCATCCAGACCTCGCTCG
>DATFUE010000082.1:0-9342 GCA_035261165.1 Myxococcota bacterium | reverse complement strand
GCGCTCGTCGAGCGCGGCGGGCAGCTTCAGCTCGGCTCGGCTGCGCAGACCCGCGGGCACCCCCTCGAACAGCTCGCCCACGGACGCGACGCCGATGCGCGCGAGCATGGCGCGGAGCTCCTCGGGCGTGTGCGGGACGTAGCTCACTTCCCGGCGCGCGCCTTCACGTGCGCCCGGTATTCGACCGCCGACATCAGGCCGTCGACGGCCTCGAGGTCCTCGGGGTTGATCGCGATGATCCAGCCGCGCCCGTACGGATCCTCGTTCAGCCACTCGGGGTGCTCGGACAGACGCCCGTGCACCTCGGCGATCTCGCCTGTGAGTGGCGCGAGCAAGTCACTCACCGCCTTCACGGACTCCACGACGCCGAACGCGTCGCCTTTCTCGAGCTGCCGCCCGGCCTCGGGAAGCTCGACGAACACGATGTCGTTCAGCTCGGACTGCGCGTAGTCGGTGATACCGACCCGCACGAGCGTGCCGTCGACGCGCACCCACTCGTCGGACTCGGTGAACTGGCAATCGTCGGGGATCTCGTACTCGCGGTCTGCCATTGTTCCCGTCAGCCTCTCTTCCGGCGGTAGAACGGAGTCGCGACGGCCTCACACGGCAGGAGTTTGCCGCGAATCTCGACGTGCAGTCGCGCGCCAGCTCTCAACCGGGCGGGAGCGTAGCCCAGCGCGATCGAGCGATCGACGGTCGGCCCGTACGTCCCGCTGGTCACGATTCCGTCCCCGAAAGGGCTCGCGATCTTGAACCCGGGCCGAGCTACCTGACGGCCTTCGAGCACGAGTCCGATGAGCCGCCGTGCTGGCCCGGCGTCGGCGCGGGCGCGCAGCGCGGCTTCGCCGGTGAAGCCCTTCCCGAACGCGACGAAGCGCTCGAGCCCCGCCTCGATCGGGTCGTGCTCGCGGTCGAGCTCGTGACCGTAGAGCGGGTAGGCGGCCTCGGTCCGAAGCGTATCGCGCGCGCCGAGACCCGCCGGCGTCAGGCGCTCGCCGCCGGCGTCGCGCAGCAGATCCCAGAGCGCGCCCGCGCGCGCGGCGTCGATGAAGACCTCGTAGCCGTCCTCGCCGGTGTAACCCGTGCGCGAGAGCCGCACGGGGAGCGAGCCGAGCTTCGTGTCGGCAAAGTGCCAGAGCCTCGGCCGAACGAAACCGGTCGGGGCGAGCTTCGCGACGATCTCGAGCGCCGCGGGACCCTGGATCGCGAGCAGCGCGGTCGCCTCGCTCTCGTCGACGATCTCACAGCGGCTCTTCGTGCGCGCGCGGACCTCGTGCATCCAGTCGCGGTCGGCGGCGATGTTCGAGGCGTTCACGCAGAACAGCACGTCGCTCGAGCCGGTTCGGTACAGGGTCACGTCGTCGACGGCGCCGCCGCTCTCGAGGCAGAGCAGCCCGTAGCGCACGCGGCCGAGCTCGGCGCCCGCGACGTCGTTGCTGAAGAGTGCCTGCGCGAGCTCGAGTGCGCCCGCGCCGCGCAGCCTGATCTCGCCCATGTGCGAGACGTCGAACAGGCCCGCGCTCGAGCGCACCGCGCGGTGCTCG
Source organism: Myxococcota bacterium (assembly GCA_035261165.1). Lineage (GTDB taxonomy): Bacteria > Myxococcota_A > UBA9160 > SZUA-336 > SZUA-336 > VGRW01. The sequence goes on along the minus strand of DATFUE010000082.1, from coordinate 7,798 downwards.
TCGAGGATCGAGCTGTAAGTGACCGGCATCTCCCAGCCGGCGAAGGGCACGAGGCGCGCTCCGGCGTCGCGATGGCGCGACCAGAGCGGGGTGCGCGCGAGCGGCGCGCCCGACTCGGTCACGTGCGGCGCTGAGCCGCCTGCGCCTCGAACGCCTGCAGCGTATTGCGCAACAGCATCGCGACCGTCAGCAAGCCCACCCCCCCGGGGACGGGCGTGAGCACCCCCGCACGCCCGTTCGCCGCTGCGAAGTCTACGTCGCCGATCAGCTTGCCGTCGACTCGATTCACGCCGACGTCGATCACGGCGGCGCCCGGCTTGATCCAGTCGCCCTGCACGAACTTCGGCTTGCCAAGCGCGGCGACGAGGATGTCGGCGCGTCTCGCGATCTCGGGGAGGTCGCGCGTGCGCGAGTGACAGATCGTGACCGTCGCGTTGCGGTGCAGCAGCAGCAGCGACACCGGCTTGCCGACGATCTCGCTGCGCCCGATCACCACCGCGTTCGCGCCCTCGATCGGCACGCGGTGGTGGTCGAGGATGTAGATGCAGCCGAGCGGCGTACACGGCGCAAAGCCGGACTTGTTCGCGAGCAGCCGCCCCGCGCTGATCGGGTGCAGCCCGTCGACGTCCTTGGCGGGATCGAGCGCGAGTGAGACGCGCGCCGCGTCGATCCCGTTCGGAAGCGGAAGCTGGACCAGAATGCCGTGCACGCTCGGGTCGCGATTCAGTCCGTCGACCACGCGCAGCAGCTCGGCTTCGGAGGTGGTCGCGGGCAGCCGCAGCTGGCGTGACTCGATGCCGCACTCGCGCGCGGCCTTGTCCTTGATGCGCACGTAGACCTGCGAGGCCGGGTCCTCGCCCACCAACACCACGCACAGACACGGCACGCCGGTCGAGTACTCCGAGACGCGCTTGCGCACGTCGGAGAGGATCTCCTCGGAGAGCTTCTTGCCGCTGACGACCTCGGTCACTTGCCCGCGGCCGCCTTCGACGAGCCCTTCGCCTTCTCGCCGGCCTTCGCCGGCTTCGCATCGGACTTCGAGTCGGACTTCGAGTCGGACTTCGTCTCCGACTTCCCCTCGGACTTGGACTCCGGCTTCGACTCGGACTTCGCCTCCGACGACGCGTCGCTGCCGCTGCTCTTCTTGCTGCTGCCGTAGCCGTCGGCGTACCAGCCGCTGCCCTTCAGGATGAAGTGACCCGCCGAGATCAGGCGGCGCACCTTGGAGCGGCACACCTTGCAGCGCTTCAGCGCGTCCTCGTTGATCGACTGTTCGACCTCGAACACGTGACCCTTGTTGCACTCGTACTCGTACGTCGGCATCTGCTCGGATCTCCTGCGGAATCCGGAAGCGGCGGCACTCTAGGGCAGGGCCTGGAGCGGGTCAAACCACGGCGCCGAGCGCAGGGTCACTCCTCGGGGCGGTCGGTAGGCGCGAACGCGTCGATCAGCTTGCCGTAGCTCTCGAGCGTGCGGCGCAGATCGGCTTCGAGCCGCTGCCGCATGTGGCGCTGCTCGCGGATCTCGCTCGCGAGCAGTGCGCGCTCCTCGCGCGCCTCGGCGAGCAGCTTCTCGGCGCGGAGCTCGGCGTCGATCACGATCGACTCGCTCTCCTTGATCGCCGTGCGCTTGAGCTGCTCGACCACGGTCTGGGCGGTGGTGAGCGTGTCCTGGATCGTCTTCTCGCGGCTCCGGTACGCGTCGAGCTCTCGCGCCAGGCGCTCGGCCTCGCGGCGCAGCTGAGCGTTCTCGCGCACGACGTCCTCGAAGTCCGCGACCACCGTTTCGAGGAACGCGCCGACTTCGGAGCGATCGAACCCGCGCATCTGCGAGCCGAACTTGTGCTGGCGGATCTCGAGCGGGGTGAGACGCATCTCTAGCCCGCAGAATCGGCTGGAAGCCCCTGCCGCTTGAGCACGTCTCTACGACTTCCCCAGCTCGCGCGCGCGCTGCGTCGCGGCGCGCACGGCCGCCAGCAGCGCCGCGCGGAAGCCGCCGCTCTCGAGCGCCGCGAGTCCGGCGCTGGTCGTGCCGCCGGGTGAGGTCACGCGCTCGCGCAGCAGGGCCGGGTGCTCGCCGGTCTCGCGCGCCAGGCGCGCCGCGCCGTAGACGGTCTCGAGCGCGAGCGCACGCGCGGTCGCGGAGCCGAGCCCTTCGCGCACGCCGGCTTCACTGAGCGCTTCGATGAACAGGAAGACATAAGCGGGGCCGGATCCGGACAGCCCGGTCACCGCGTCGAGCGCGGCCTCCGGCACCTGCACGACTTCGCCGACCGCGCGCAGGATGGCGCACGCGCGCTCGACGTCCGCGGGCTCGGCGCCCCCGTCACTCGCGACGGCGCTGATTCCCGCGCCGACCAAGGCGGGCGTGTTGGGCATGCTGCGCACGATGCGCGCGCCGGCGCCGAGCAGGCGCCGCAGCCCGGCGGTCGTCGCGCCCGCGACGATCGAGAGATACAGCGGACCGCCGTCACGCGGCAGTGACTGGGTCGCGCTCTCGAGCTGCTGCGGCTTCACCGCGAGCACGACCACCTCGGCGCGCTGCGCGACTTCCGCGTTGCTCTCGGTCGTGTGCACGCCGAGCGCGTCGCGCAGCGCGCGGCGCCGCTCGGGATCGACGTCCGAGGCGGAGAGCCGATCCGCCGAGACACCCGCGCGCAGCAGGCCGCGCAGGATCGCCTCCGCCATGTTGCCCGCGCCGATCGTTCCCACGGATTTGGGCAGCTCGATCATCCGTCCTTCCTCTCGCCGAAGAGCGCCGTGCCGATGCGCAGCCACGTCGCGCCTTCTTCCACCGCGACCTCGAAGTCGCTCGACATTCCCATCGACAGCTCGGAGAGCGGGAGTGAGTGCGCCCGCACGCGGTTCAGCTCGCCGAGCAGGTCCCGCAAGCGCGCGAACGAGGGTCGCACCTCCTCGGGGTCCTCGCACGCGCGCGGGATCGCCATCAGGCCCACGAGCTCGAGATGGTCGCTGGCGTCGACCGCGCGCGCGAGCTCCGCGACTTCGGCCGGCGCGCAGCCGCCCTTCTGCGGCTCGGCGTCGATGTTCACTTGCAGGAAGATGCGCGGGCGGCGGCCGAGCGCCGCGCACTCGCGCTCGAGCGCGGCGACCAGGGGCGCGCGATCCACGGACTGGATCACGTCGCACAGCGCCGCCGCGCGTCGCACCTTGTTGCGCTGCAGGCCGCCGATCAAGTGCCACTCGAGTGTCTCGTCCGAGAGGCGTCGCACGGCTTCGATCTTCGCGTCCGCTTCCTGCACCCGGTTCTCGCCGAACGCGCGCACCCCCGCGTGCACGGCTTCGAGCACGCGCTCCGGCGGCTGGGTCTTGCTGACCGCGAGGACCTTCACCGCCTCGGGATCGCGCCCCGCCGCGCGGGCGCCGCGAGCGATGCGGGCGTGAATCTCCGCGAGCCGCTCCGCGACCTGGCTCACGACGGCACGACCGACAGCTGCGCGAGCCGCGGGGTCAGCGCTTCGACGGGCAGCCCGATGACGTTCGCGCGCGAGCCGCGGATGTCGGCGACGAAGCGGCCGCCTTCGCCCTGGGCCGCATAGGCGCCCGCTTTGTCGAGTGGCTCGCCGCTCCGCGCGTAGCGCTCGGCGGTCGCGCGGTCGACCGCGTGCATGCGCACCGCGCTCTCGACGACTCCGGCGTCCTCGAAGCCGAGCGCGGGAACGAGCAGCGCGAAGCCGGTCAGCACGCGGTGCGTGCGCCCCGCGAGGCGCAGCAGCATCTCGACCGCCTCGGCCTCGTCGCGCGGCTTCCCGAGGAGCGCGCCGTCGATCACGACGACCGTATCGGCGCCGAGCACGCAGGCGTCGGCGTCGACCCGCGCCGCGACGGCGCGCGCCTTCGCGAGCGCTAGCCGCTGCGCGAGAGACTCGGGTGACTCGCCGGGGAGGGCGCTCTCGTCCACGTCCGGCACCGCGACCGAGAACGCGAAGCCGGCCTCGCGCAGCAGCTCGCGCCGGCGCGGCGAGTTCGAGGCCAGCACGAGCCGCCTCACGGGGTCGCGGGCGCAGCGGACAAGCGCTGGCGCGCGGCGAACGCGGCGCGCGCCAGCGAGGGGTCGCTCGCGCGCTCGAGTGAGTCGAGGAGCTGCGCCGCGTCGGCGCGGAGCTCGGGATGGAAGCGGATCAGGTCCGGCAGGATCACCGTCGCGATGCGCGCCATGCGCGGGTCCGGATCCGCGCCGCCCGCGAGCGCGAGCGCGCGCTCGGCCAGCGGACGCGCCGGGTCGGAGAGCTTGGCGAAGCAGGAGAGCGCGGCGCGGCGCACGTGGCCGTCCTCGTCGGCCAGCGCGGCGAGGAACACGTCCCCCGTCTCGGCGCGCTCCGGCGCGAGCTCGCGCAGCGCGTAGAGCGCCATGCGCCGGCGGCTCGGCGAGACGGCGCCCCGCGCCTCGCCGAGCAGCACGGGCAACACCTCCCCGTGCAGGCGCCCGAGCGCCGCGAGCATCTGCGCCGCCTGCCAGCGGGCGTCGCCGTCGGGCAGCTCGAGCGAATCGAGCAGCGCCGGCAGGAGCCGCAGGGTCGGGCGCTCGGCGTGGAAGAGCACGAACGCCGCCGCGAAGCGCGCCAGCGGGCGCGGATCGCGCAGCAGCTCGCGCAGCGCGTCGCGCACGCCGGGCTCGGTGCGGATCCGCAGGGCGGCCTCGTCGCAGGCGCGCCGCTGCTCCGCGCGGTCGGCCGAGGCGAGACGCGCCAGCAGATCCGCGGCGCTCGAGTCACTCATCGCGCCGCGCTCCGCTCACGCGAGCGCCCAGTGCTCCTCGCCGGCCGCGTCGCGGCTGCGCGTGGCGCGCCGTTCGCGCTCGAGCTTGAGCAGGTGCGAGAGCACCGACTGTCCGGCCGCCGGATGGAGCGCGCGCGGCGTGTCGACGTAGATGCGCTCGACCATGTCCAGCACCGTGCTCGAGCCGCCGCGCACCGCGGCGACGATCTGGCGTTCGCGCTCGCGCCGGTGCTCGATGTACTCGACGAGCTTCGCGCGCGGGTCGGCGATCAGCGGCCCGTGACCCGGGTAGATGCGCGCCAGGTCGAGGTCCAGCATGCGCTCGAGCGACGCGAGATAGTCGGCCATGTCCCCGCCATCGAGCGGAATCACGGTGGTGCCTGCGCCGAGCACGACGTCGCCGGTGAACAGCGCGCGCTCCTCCTCGAGATAGAAGCAGATGTGGTCCTGCGCGTGGCCGGGGGTGTGGATCGCGCGCAGAGTCACGCCCTCGGCGCGGAACACGTCGCCCGCGCGGATCGGAGTCAGATCGAGGTCGTAGCGCTCGTCGCGCCCAGGCCACGGATACTTCGCGACGCCGCGCCGCCCGAAGCGCGCGAGCACCCCGGACGCGCCGCCGATGTGATCCCCGTGCACGTGCGTGATCAGCAGGTCGCCGGGCCCATCGCTCGCGTGCTCGCGGGTGAGCGCCTGCTCGAGCAGCGGCAGGTACGTCGGCACCCCCGCGCCGGTGTCGAGCAGGAACGGGCGCGGCCCGCGGCCCACCAGATAGGTGTTCGTGCCCGGACCCGTGAACGGCCCCGGATTCTGGCCGCGCACCACGACGACGTGCTGCGACCAGCGCTCGATGTCCGGCAGCTTCATGCCCCACATGGAATCCACCGCGTCACTCTAGCGTGTAGCGGGCGGCGGCGTCGCTCCGCGCGTGACATTGGAGCGCGTGGGCGGCGTACCCACGCGCTGTACCTGCGGCGCCGCGAGCGTGCCCCCGAGGGAGAGCTCCAGGGGCAGCGGCTCGGTCGGCAGCTTCAGCAGCGCGAAGAAGCTGCGCACCGGCTCCTCGAGCTGGCGGACCTGGGCCTGGAACGCGATCTGGCCGTTCGCCGCGAGCGTGCCCGATGCGCTGCCCGAGAGCGGCGGCCCCTGGACGTCGAGCCAGCGAACCTTCCAGTCGCCGCCCTCGGGATCGCGCTCGGCCGAGATCACGAGCTGCGCGAAGGCCACTTCGAATTGCGCCGGCCGCTGCACGACCAGCGCGCCGCGACTCACTGAGCCCTCGAGGCTCGCGTCCGGCCCGAAGTGCCAGATGCCGTCGGCGCGGCCGCGCAGGCCGAGCGGCGCGGCGAGCACCGTGGCGAGTGACTCGAGGTCGACGTCCTGTACGCGCACGAAGCCGCGTCGGGCGAGCACGCCCTCGCCGCGCACCAGCAGGGTTCCGTCCGCGACGCGAGCGTCGAGGCGCGGGCCGGAGGGCAGGAGCACCGCGCGGAGGTCGTCGAGCTCGAGCTCGCGCCCGTCGCGCGCGACACGCAAATGTGTCGCGCGCACGCCGAAGGGCAGGGCCGGGAAGGCGCCCGTGACCTCGACCGCGCCGCCGGAGCTCGCGGCGAGCAGCGGCAGCGCGAAGCGCAGCAGCAGGGCCGGCGCCAGCCAGACGAAGGCGCACAGGCTCGCGAGCGGCAGCCCGAGCCAGAGGGCGAGTCGCCGGCGCTTCAAGCGCGCTCGAAGCTCGACACGGAGAAGCTGACGTCGAGGACCGGAGCCCCCGAGGCGTCGCCGCGCGTGCGCATCTTCAGCGAGCGCACGATCAGGTGCGATTTCGACGTCTCGATCCGGTACAGGAAATCCACCGCCTGCTCGAGCGAGGTGCCCTTCAGGCGAACCTCCGCGCGCGTCTCGGGATACTGCGCGTTCGTGGAGGGCTGCTTGGGTTCTATCGACTCGAGCTGCTCCTGCGAGATCTTCGCGTCGGCGGCCAGGGTCGAGAGCACCGCGATCAGGTTGGTCTTTGCGCCGGGCTGGATGCGCGCCTCGACGTCGGCGAGCTCGCCCTGCAGCGAGCGCATCTCGGAGGCGAGCTGGAGCGCGCGAGTCACTTGCGCCTCGAGCTCGGTGGTGCTCGCGGTCGTGGCGTTCGCGCGCGCCTGCAGCGGTGCGATCGCGGCCGCGTACACGAGCAAGAGCCCGACCACGCAGGCCGCGGCCACCAGGAGCCAGCGCTCGCGCGGCGAGCGCCCCTGCAGGTAGGCGCGCAGGGGCGCGAGCAGGGCGTTCACTGCGCGTCCTCCTCGCCGCCGAGCCGGATCGAGACGGTGAACGTCTTCCCGCCGCGGCGCGGGTCGGTCTTCACGTCGGTCACGAGCACGCGCTGGAAGCCGTCGAACTTGGAGAGCTCCGCTTTGAGCTGGTCGGCGGACACGAAGTCGGCGCTGTGTCCGCGCGCGACGATGCTCTGGCGCTCGATCGAGAGCTCGTCGAGCGAGATCTCGAGTGACTCCGGCGTGAGCGTGGAGATCTGCCGCAGGATCTCGATCACGGACAGGCCCTTGCCCGTCACCCCCAGGTGTGCGGCGAGCGCGCGCGTCTCGGCCGCGCGCGTCTCGAAGACCTTCAGCGGGTCCTTGCCCGGCTGGGCGTCGGGGAACGTCTGCGTGAGGATCGAGGCGACTTCGCCGCGCAGCTGGTCGACGCGGTGCGTGGCAAAGAACGCGCGCGACGCGGCGCTGGCGATCCAAAGCGCGAGAAACAGCGCGAACAGCCCGACGGTGAGGCGCAGCTGCGGCCGCAGGCCGGAGAGATCCGGGGCGTAGGCGAGCTCGCCCTGGCGGAAGTCGGTCTGCGTGACTCGCTCGGTGGAGGCACCGCGCAGCGCGAGCGCCGCGGCCTGGGCGTAGAGCGCCGGCCCGGCGTCGTGGAAATCCTCGGCGCCGCCGCCCGCGCGATTCACCTCGAGCACGCGCGTCGGCAGCCCGGTCTGCTCCTCGAGGTAGCGCGCCAGATCGGGAATGCGCGCAGAGCCCCCGACCAGGAGGATCTCGGTGGGCGACACCGGATCGAGC
>DATFUE010000081.1:0-2083 GCA_035261165.1 Myxococcota bacterium | reverse complement strand
CACGCGCCCGTCGCGGCGCAGCGGCCAGGTCAGCGAGGACACGATCTCCGCGCCGTGCGGCGCGAGCTCGGGATCCTTCGCGACGTCGGCGATCCGCACCGGCTTCTGCTGCGAGAGCGCGCGGATCGAGAGCGTGCGCTCGAGCTCGAGCAGTCGCGCCTGCGCCTCCGCGTCGGCCGAGCCGAAGTACGAGCGGATCTGGTAGCGCCCCGTGGCGGCGTCCTGCAGGCGGAGGACGGCGTGCTCGGCCTCGAGGATCATCGCGGCGGACGACGTCACCGAACGGTGTAGCTGCGCGGAGTCACCGGCCGAACCCAGGCGCGCTGCCAGCTCGGTGATCGCCGCGGTCTTGGTGGCCTCGCGCTCCATGTGCAGGGAGCGCAGCGCATCGACGAGCTCGGCGGCGAGCGCATCCGCGACCGCGGAGACGCGCTCGCGCACCAGCTCGGGCGTGCCCTGCGCCAGCATGCCCTCGAAGGACATGAGGCCCACCGTCTCGCCGCGCGCGACCAGCGGCAGCACCGCGAAACACGCGCAGCCGTTGCTCGCCGGCTGTGAGAGCACGACCGCTTCCTTGTGCTGCGCGACCCAGCCGTGCAGCCCGTCCGTCGGCTGAATGCGATACGGCGCGGCGAGCGGGTCCATGTCGGTGGAAGAGCCGCGCAGCGCGAGTGAGCCGAGCTCCGGGTCGATCAGGAACGTGTGCGCCACGCCGCCCGCGAGATCCGCCGCGACCGCGCGACACACCTTCGAGAGCCGGCGGTGCAGCGGCTCCGGCTGCGCCATGACCTCGCGCACGAGGCCCTGCGCACGCAACCGCTCCGAGTCACGCAGCAGTCGATGATACTCCTCCGCGCGCGTGATGATCTTCGCGTCGATCGCCGCGAGGCGAGTCACGAACTCGAGGTCCTCTTCCGAGAACGCGCCCCGCCGCAGGCTGTGTGACAGGTTCAGGACGCCGAGCGCGCGGTCCCCGTGGATCAAGGGCGCGGAGATCGCGGACTCGACGTCGCTGCGCTCGCGGGTGATGTCGTAGCGGCGCTGGTCGGCCTTGCCGGTGAGCAGGATCGGCCGTTTCTCCGCGAACGCGCGCCCCGCGATGCCCTCGCCCGGGCGGATGCGGATCTTCGGGATCAGCTCCTTCTCGATGCCCAGCGCGACCTCGACGCGCAGCGCATCGCTCGCGGGATCCCAGAGCAACAGCGAGCCGCGGTCCGCGCCGGTGGAGCCGACGGCGATCTGCAGGATCCGGTTCAACAGCCCGCGGCGGTCGACGGTGAGGTTGTACGACTCGAGGATCTCGCCCAGTGCCTGGAGCAGATCCGGCTTGCGTGCCGCGTCGACGGGCCCGAACGCGTACAGGAGCTTCGCGATCAGCGGCGTCGTCACTTGTATGCCGCGCTCGGGCGCATCGGCGAGTACACCGCGCAGTGTCGCCGGCGCCTCCGCGTCGATCAGCGCGACGAGCCCGGGCGTGCGCAGCACCGCCTGCGAGTCGGTCGACACGAGCGCGTACGAGCGCACCGCGTACTTCGGATCGACGCGCATGAGCCCGCGGCGCGCGGCCTCCGCGTCGTCCGTGAGCACGGCGAAGAGCTCTACGTCGGGGTTCGCCTCGAGCAGGGGAATGAGCGCCAGCCCCTCGTCCGAGTAACCGACGATCGCCAGGCGCTTGCGCATGCCCCCCGGCTCCTAGAGCGGGTCGATCGCGATGCGGACCGCGATCTCCACGCGGCGCCCGCTCGCCTCGTCGACGAGGCGCACGGGAATGCTGATCTCGGAGCCGCCGCCGTCGACCGGTCCGGCGCTCTCGATCGTGAAGCCCTTCTCCGGGCTGGCTTCCCTCGGGTTGCCGCGGCCGCCGTACCCCGGTGACGACGTCACCATCGTCGCGGCCGTGGGCTTCGCGCGCGCGGGCGTGTTCTTGCCCGCTTCGTCGACCGCCTTGCGCAGCTCGGTGAGCACGAGCTTCGAGAGAGTCGTGAGTGTCTGCAGGACGCCCGTGCCCTCCGACGCGACGGCTTCGAAGCAGGCGCCGTGGAGGCCGAGCTTGCGGTGCAGGCGCTCGACCGCGTTCTCGTCG
>DATFUE010000080.1:0-17115 GCA_035261165.1 Myxococcota bacterium | reverse complement strand
GCCGCTGCGGCGCTGGGATGCGATGTTCGCCGCCGGGGTGCGCGCGGCGTTCGCGGCCAGCGTGCACGCCGCGAAGCTCATGGTGCCCGCGCGCCGCGGCCTGATCGTGAACGTCTCGCACTGGGCGGCGAAGAAGCGCATCGGCAACGCGCTCTACGGCGTGGCCAAGGCGGCGACCGATCGACTCACCGCGGAGTGCGCGCACGACTTGCTGCCGCACTGCGTCGCGGTGGTATCTCTGTATCCGGGTCTCGTGCGCACCGAGGCGGTACTCGCGGCCGGAGTCTTCGACCTGTCGAACTCCGAGAGCCCAGAGCTCGCCGGCCGCGCGGTCGCCGCGCTCGCGCTCGATCGCAACGTCATGCGCTGGAGCGGCCGCGTCGCGGTCGCGGCGCAGCTCGCGCTCGAGTACGGCTTCCGCGACGTCGACGGCCGCCAGCCGCGTCCACTCACCGAGGAGGAGGTGTGACTCTGGTTCGCCAGGCTGATCTGAGTGAGTCCGACGCCGAGGCGCTGGTGGAGATCGTCGACTCCTACGCGCGGGGCCCGGGCGGACAGAACGCGCCGCTCTCGGCCGAGGCGCGCGCGAGCCTTGCGAAGGGGCTGCGCGAGCACCCCGCCGCGTTCGCGCTGCTCGCCTTCGACGGCGCGCGGGCGGTGGGCGCCGCGGACTGCTTCGTCGGCTTCTCGACCTTCGCCGGGAAGCCGTTCGTGAACATCCACGACCTGGCGGTGCTGCCGAGTCACCGAGGGCGTGGTGTCGGCAGTCGTTTGCTCGAAGAGGTCGAGAGACGAGCACGCGCCATCAGCAGCTGCAAAGTCACGCTGGAGGTAGGCGACGCGAATCACGGCGCGCAGCGCCTCTACGCGAGACATGGCTTCGGACCGGGGGAGTCAGCGCCGCGATTCCTGGGGAAGGAGCTCGAAGGAAAGGCCACACCATGAACTCGCTCGAGCCCGGCGTGGGCAAGTCACTCGTCGGCCACGGCCTCGTCGTGATCCTGTTGGGAATGTTCACCGGCTTCCCCTATGCGCTCGTGGTCACCGGCGCCATGGCCGGCGCGGAGCGCGCGTGGCGCATGGCCCACCTCGAGGGCGTCTTGAACGGGCTGATGCTGGTCGCGATCGGCGCCGCCGGTGACTCCATCGCGCTCTCCAACCAGCAAGCGCGCTGGCTGCAATGGACCTTGATCGTCACCGCCTACGGCAACTGGCTCGGCGCGACGCTCGGCGCCGCGGCCGGCGAGCGCGGCCTCGCGCCCGAGGGCCCGGTTGCGAACCTCGCGGTCTATGCGCTGTTCATGGCAGCGGTGGTCGCCGTCCTCGTCGGGCTCGGCCTCGCCGTGCTCGGCGCCTTTCGCAAGGCGCACTAGCCGCCACTCACTCTGCGGTCGTCGGATCGATCTTCGAGCGCACTTGCGAGATGCGGTTCGCCGGAAAGCCACCCATCTCGGCGTGCTTCTTCACGGACGCCTCGTCCGGCGCGATGTAGACGCAATAGATCCTGTCGTCGGTCACGTAGCTCTCGACCCATTGCACGGCCGGTCCCAGCTTTTCGAGCACGGAGCAGGATTTCTGCGAGATCCCGTTCAGCTCGGCGGGGCTGAGCTTCCCCGCACCCGGAATGTTCCGCTCGATGACGAACTTTGGCATCAGGTCCTCCTTGGAAGCGCACTGTACCTTGCCGGCTCGGGCCGCTGCGTGAAGTCGTTCACACGGTCTCCGCGGCGGGGGCTCGGCGCAGCGCTCGGTGACCACGCGTAGCGCACGTCGGGCTCGCACTCCGGCGCTGGGCTGACTCCGAAGGCCACCGGCCGAAAGCCGAAGTGCTCGTAGAACGCCCGCGCGCGCCGGTTCCGTTGATGCGTGTAGAGCTCCAGGCCGAGCGGAGAGAGGGCGCGCGCCTGCTCGAGCAGCGCGCGCCCGACCCCCGTGCGCTGAATGCTCGGTTCGACATAGAGCTGCTCGACGAAGCCGCATTGCAGAGCCAACAGTCCGAGCACGGCTTTGTCGGCGACGGCGAGCCAGACCTCGGCCCTGGGCGCGAGAACATCGCGGAAGAACCGGAGATCGTCGGCGGCGCTGTGACTCATGCGCGCCTCGAGCCAGGGCTGCTCCGCGTCGCGCGAGCGGCGCCACATGCGGACGACCTCCGCGATCTCGTGCGGGAGCATGCGGCGGATCTCGCACCCGGGCATGGGCGCATGCTAGCTTGCGCGCGCGCAACGGCGCGAGTGGGCCGTGAATGAGCACGCAGACGCGAACGCGGTGCTTCGGGCTGCTCTCCGACGAGGCCTCCTCCGTCACCGGCGCGATTCTCGAGGTCACCGGCGGGAGGTAGGCTCGCTTCGCCCAGTCACGTCCGCGCGCGCATTCCGTGGTAGGGTTCGGGATCCGATGTCACGGCTGTTGCTCGTCCGACACTGTCAATCCACCGGCCAGCAACCCGACGCGGCGCTGAGCGCTGCCGGGCACGCGCAAGCTCACGCGCTCGCGGAGAGACTCGTCGCGCACCCGATCGACCATCTCGTGTCGAGCAGCTACCGGCGCGCGATGGCGACGCTGGCGCCGTTCGCGGCGCGCAGCGGGCTGGTACTGCATCCCGACGACCGACTCGTCGAGCGCCGCCTCTCGCCCGAGCCGATCGACGCCTGGCGCGAGGTGGTGCGGCGCTCGTTCAGCGACCCGGACTTCCGCGTGCCGGGCGGCGAGTCGGGGCGCGAGGTGCTGGAGCGCGCGTGGAAGGCACTCGACGAGATCCTCGCGAGCGGTCACTTGCTGCCGGCGGTCGCGAGTCACGGCCAGCTCATAGCGCTCGTGCTGCACAGCATCGATCCGACGTTCGGCTTCGCGGGCTGGGAGTCGCTCTCGAACCCCGATGTGCACCTGATAGAGGGTGACGTGGGCGGGCGTCTCTCGTTCCGGCGGCTGGCGCCGGCTCTTGGGAAGTGAGGCGACGTGGATCTCTATCACGTGTGGTGCAACCCGAAGTGCGACGTATCGGACGTCGGGTTCTGCGAGGGGCTCGGGCCGGGCGATCTCGGCGAGTTCCACGTCGCCATCGAGGTCGAGGACCTCGCCCAGCGAGTGAATCAAGTCGTGACCGACCTGCGCTTCGCGCTCTACCGCGACTTCCCGGACCCGCAGCGCCGGGGAGCGCTTCTAACGCCCCACCCAGGAGGACGAGATGATCGACCACGTGAGTCTTCGAGTTTCCGACTTCCCACGGAGCCGCGCGTTCTTCGGCGCGGCGCTGGCGCCGCTCGGCTACGGGCTCTTCGCGGACTACGGCGACGCGGCCGGCTTCGGCGTGGGTGCGAAGCCCGACTTCTGGATCGGCGCCGGTGAAGCGCCCGGGGCGACACATGTCTGCTTCGCCGCCGCGAGCCGCGCTCAGGTGGACGCGTTCCACAAGGCCGCGCTCGCCGCGGGCGGACGCGACAACGGCGCGCCCGGCCTGCGCACTGCGTACCACCCGACCTACTACGGCGCGTTCGTCCTCGATCCCGACGGCAACAACATCGAAGCCGTCTGCCACCAGCCGGCGTAGCTCCGTGGGCCTCACCGGCGGCTGTCTGTGCGGGCGCGTGCGCTATGCGCTGCGCGCGGCCCCCGGCCTCGCCGAGCACTGTCACTGCGGGATGTGTCACAAGTGGCACGGCGCCGCGTTCTCGACGAACGCCGAGCTGCGCGCCAGCGCGCTCGAGTGGCACAGCGGCGAGGCGGAGCTGATCGCATACCGCTCGTCGCCGGCGCGCGAGCGCGTCTTCTGCCGGCGCTGCGGCGCGAAGCTCCTCATCCGCCGGCTCGATGCTCCCGACGCGATCGCGCTGTGTCTCGCCACGCTCGACGGTGCCGCCGAGACGGCGCCCTCGCGGCACGTGTTCACTGCGGACCGCTCCCCATGGTTCGAGATCCGCGACGCGCTGCCCTGCTTCGACGTCTACCCCGGCTGCGAAGTGACGCTGCGGCCGACCGCTCTCGGAGATCTCGACTTCGTCCTCGCCCTCGAGCGCCATCCCGAGAACGCTGCGTTCATCGGGCGCTGGACCCGCGCGGAGCACGCGGCTGCGATCGCCGCGAAGGACCGCGAGCACTGGCTCATTCTGCGCGCGCACGACGGCGTGCCGCTCGGCTTCCTGCTCGCCTTCGACCTGCGCGCGGCGGGGCTGGGCGTGTACGTGAAACGCATCGCGATTTCGGAGAAGTCGCGCGGGCGCGGGCGCGAGGCGCTCGGACGCTTCGCGCGGCGCGCCTTCGACGAGCTCGGGGCGAGTCATGTCTGGCTAACCGTGTTTCCGGACAACGAGCGCGCCCAGCGCAGCTACCGCGCGCTCGGCTTCGCGGTCGAGCCGGTGACTCCCGCGCGGCGCGCCGAGCTTCAAGCACCGTCGGGCGGCTTCTCCGCCACCAGTCTGGTGATGGTGCTGAAGTCCGAGGAGCGGCGCGCATGAGTCGCGAGAGCGCGGCAATCGGCATGCGCGTGAAAACCGGACGCGCGATCGCGGTGCTCGTGAGCGGCTCGCGCAAGCGGCCGCGCATCCTCGAGCGGCGCGAGGTCACGCTGTACGACCCCGCGGTGCCACACTCCGGCCAGCCGTACCACGTCGCGCTCGAGCTCGGCGAGAAGCGCGCCGCGCCGCTCCTCGCGCGCGCGCTCGAGGCGGTGCGGGTCGTCGGCCGGCGCGAGTTTCGGGCGCTCACCGAATCACTCGCGGGTTCGGGTCACGCGCTGAGCGGCGTAGGGCTCGTGGTCGGGAGCCTCGGCGATCCCGCGAAGCTCGGGAATCTGCACGTGCGCGCGCACGCGCTCGAGGGCCAGCTCTATTGGCAGGTGCTCGACGCCGCCGCTCGCGAGCTCGGCCTCGACTGCGCCGTCGTGACCGAGAAGGAGATCTACGCCCGCGCGTCCGAGTCATTGAAGCTGAACCCCGACGCGCTGCGCTCCGCGGTCGCCGAGCTCGGGTACGGCGTGGGCCGGCCCTGGGGCGCGGACGAGAAGACCGCGGCGCTCGCAGCGTGGCAAGCGTTGTCTCATTGACTTCGTTCGCCTCCGAAAATCGGACGGCCATCCTGGCTGTATCCAACTCTCACACGTCACGCGCCTTTCGGCGCTTGCAGGCTCGGCTCGGGACGGCCCTCGCCTCGCCGTAGCGTAGTATCATCGAGGTCATGCAAGGCCGCGCGAGACAGCGCTGATGGCGACGAGACGGCGACCGACGTCGCGCACCGGGGATCGCGCGTCCCGCGCTCGGCGGCTCGCGACGCAGCCGCGCATCGTGCTGCTCGTCGCCACGCGCAAGGGCGCATTCTTCTATCACGCGAATGCGGCGCGCACGCGTTGGCGCGTCGACGGGCCGCACTTCTTCGGGCAGATCGTGAATCACGTGATGCTCGACCCGCGCGATCGGCGGACGCTGCTCGCGGCGGTCCGGCCCGGGCAGCTCGGCCCGACGATCTACCGGTCCGTCGATCTCGGCGCGAGCTGGCAGGAAGCGAAGCAGCCGCCGGCGTTCCACAAGGCGCGCGAGGGCGAGCTCGCGCTCGCGGTGAACTACACGTTCCATCTGACTCCGGGTCTCGCGAGTGAGCCCGGAGTCTGGTATGGCGCGGTGTCTCCGCCCGCGCTGTTCCGCAGCGCCGATGGCGGAGTGACTTGGGACGGCGTCGACGGCTGGAACGAGCACCCGATGCGCTTCAAGTGGTGCCTGCCGGAGGATCAGACCCCCGACGGCTCGATCCTGCACTCGGTGCTGGTCGATCCGCGCGATCCCGCGCATCTGTACGTCGCCGCGTCCAGCGGCGGCAGCTTCGAGAGCACCGACCGGGGCGCGTCGTGGCGGCCGCTGAACGAAGCGGTCGAGGCGAACTTCAGCCCCGACTCGTACCCCGAATACGGCCAGGACCCTCACTGCATGGCGCTGCACCCGCTGCGCCCGGATCGGCTGTATCAGCAGAATCACTGTGGGATCTACCGGCTCGACCGGCCGGCGACGCGCTGGGAGCGCATCGGGCGGAACATGCCGGCGCAGATCGGCGACATCGGCTTCGGCATCGTGCTGCACCCGCGCGACCCCGATACCGCGTGGGTGTTCCCCATGGACGGCACGAGTGTCTGGCCGCGCACCAGCATCGACGGCAAGCCGGCGCTCTATTGCACGCGCGACGCCGGAGCGAGCTGGCAGCGCCACGACAAGGGCCTGCCCCGCGAGCAGGCCTGGTACACCGTAAAGCGTCAGGCGTTCTGCGCGGACGAGGCGGACCCGGTCGGGATCTACTTCGGCACCACCGGCGGCGAGCTCTGGATGAGCCCGAACGAAGGGCGCAGCTTCCGCCAGATCGCAGGCCACCTCCCGCACGTGTACGCGGTGGTGGCCGCGACCTTGCCCTGATGCGCATCGCCGTCGCGAGCGCGCTGCGCTCCTACACCGGCAATCGCGAGCACGTGGCCGCGTCGGGCGCGACGGTGGGCGAGTTGCTCGACAGTCTCGACGCGTCGTATCCGGGCATCCGCTTCCGCATCGTCGACGAGCAGGAGCGCATCAGAGTCCACATCCGCATCTTCGTGAACCGGGAGCTCGCCGACTTGAGGCGGCGGGTCGCGGAGGACGACGACGTGCAGATCCTGTGCGCGCTGAGTGGTGGGTGACCATCTATCACCTCGTGACCGAGCCGGAGCTCCTGGCCGGGATCGACGCGACTCACTATACGCCGGCGCGCTTCGCCGAGGACGGCTTCGTGCACTGCTGCGAAGAGCCGGCGAGCGCGCTCGCCGTGGCGCGCGACTACTTCGCGGGCGCCCGCGCCCCCGTGTTCTTGCTCGAGATCGATGCGCGCCGGCTCGACGCGCGCCTGGTCTTCGAAGCGCCCGCGCCGCTTCCCGGCGCGCCGGCCCGGCATCTCGCGACGGCCGAGAAGTTCCCGCACGTCTACGGGCCGATCCCGCTGCGCGCGATCGCGGGCTGCGCGCGTCTCGAGCCCCGCGCGAGTGAGTTCGGCTGGCCGGAGCGCTTCGCGCCGCTCGCCGAGTCACTCGGCTCGGAGCTCGCTGCGCGCCTGTCCGCGGGCGAGGCGCGCGGCCTGGCGGTGCTGCGCAAGCTGCGGCGCAGTCACTCGCGCGCGCTGCGCCGGGCCAACCCCAAGCTGGTGCTCGAGCTCGGGGGCGCGCTGGTCGCGAGCGGCGCGCCCGGGGCGCGCGTGCTCGGCAGCGAGCTCGTCCTGCACCACCCGAGCGCGCTCTCCGAGATTCGCGCGCGCGACGTCCGGCGCCTCGCGGGCGAGCTCGCGAGCTGGTCGGACGTCGACGTCTTCGCGTGCATGATCGCGGGTCAGGCGTTCCGCGACGGCCGCATCTCGGAGGCCGAGATCCTGCGCTGGACGCGCTCGCGGAATCGCTGGTGGCGGCGCGCGGCGCTCGTCAGCACCGTGCCGCTGAACGTCAAAGCGCAGGGCGGCCGCGGCGACGCCCGCCGCACGCTTCGCATCTGCCGCGCGCTGCTCCACGACCCAGACGACATGGTCGTGAAGGCGCTCTCCTGGGCGCTGCGCGCGCTCGCCGAGCGCGATCCCGGCGCGGTGCGGCGCTTCCTGGAGGCCCATCAGAACCAGCTCGCGCTGCGTGCGCTGCGCGAGGTCCGGAACAAGCTGCGCACGGGACGGAAGAGCGGATGAGCGAAGGCGAATTCGAAGGCGGCTGTCTGTGCGGCGCGGTGCGCTATCGCGCGACGGGAGCGGCCGGCAACGCAACTCTGTGTCACTGCCAGACGTGTCGGCGCGCCAGCGGCGCGCCGACCGTCGCCTGGGTGACCTTCGCCGCGCGCGCCTTCGGCTTTACGCGGGGGGACCCGCTGCGCTATCGATCCTCGCCGCTCGTGCTGCGCACGTTCTGCGGCCGGTGCGGGACCCCGCTGAGCTACGCGCGCGACGACGAGCCGGAGAGCATCGACGTGACCACGATCAGCCTCGACCGCGCGGCCGAGCTCGCGCCGCGCGACCACACCTGGACCCGCCATGCGCTTCCCTGGATGCGCGGCCTGGACGCGCTGCCGCACTTTCCCGAGAAGCGGAGCGGCCCCCGTGAGTGACTCCGTCCCGGTGTTCGGCGCGCCGCTCGAAGGTCGCGAGCACCGGCCGCGCGCGGCGGTGTACGCGGTGATCCGCGACGCAGCGCTCCGCATCGCCGCGGTGCGCACCAGCCTCGGCTTCCTGCTTCCCGGCGGCGGGCTCGAGCGCGGCGAGACGCTCGTGGATTGTCTGCGGCGCGAGCTGCGCGAGGAGTGCGCACGCCCGATCGCGATCGAACGCCAGATCGGCCTCGCGCTCGAGTTCTTCGAGACACGAGAGGGCGCGTTCGAAGGTCGCCACGTGTTCTTCGAGGCGCGCTTCGTGGGCGAGCCGAAGGGCGTCGCCGAGTACGAGCTCGCCTGGCTGGAGCACGAGCGAGCGCGCGAGCTCCTGCACCACCGGAGTCACGCCTGGGCGCTCGACCAGTGAGCCCGCGGGGACCGGCGCTGGAGCGCTTCGAGCGGCTCGGCGCCGGAGTGCCGCGCAGCGAGTATTTCGAGGCGCTGCGCGCGGCGGTCGCCGAGCACTATCTCGCCGAGCCGGGGAATCCGTACCGCGAGAGCGGCCGCTCGAGCGGCGCGGCGCGCTGGGAAGAGACGCGCGCGTGCATCGCGGACGCCGTCGACCGCGACGGCCACTTCATGGACGTGGGCTGCGCGAACGGGCTGCTGCTCGAGACACTCGCGCGCTGGTGTCTGGAAAAGGGCATCTCCATCACGCCGCACGGGCTGGACTTCGTGCCCGAGCTCGTCGCGCTCGCGCGCGCGCGCCATCCGGCGCAGCGCGACTCGTTCGAGGTCGCGAACGCCTGGGACTGGGAGCCCCGCCGCCGCTACGACTACGTTCGCGTCAGCCTCGAGACGACGCGCCCCGTGGACCGCGCCGAGTTCGTTGGCCGCATCTTCTCGCGGGCCGTCGCGGACTGCGGGCGGCTGATTGTGTGTCACTATCGGGACGCCGCCGAGGCGCCGATCGACGTCGCCGCCTGGCTGTCCGGGATCGGCCGGCGCGTCGCGGGCCGGACCCGCGCGCCCGGCGTCGAGCTCGCTTGGATCGACCACGAACGGAGAGAGCGCAGAGCATGCCCGTCGAAGTGATCGGAATCGACCACGTGTACCTCGCGGTCCGGGATCTCGCGCGCTCGAAGCGCTTCTACGACGAAGTCATGCGCGTGCTCGGCTATGCGCGGATCGAGTCGTCGCTCGGCGGCGATCCCCACGTGCACTACTACAACCGACAGTTCGGCTTCTCGCTCCGGCCCGCGCGCGAGGGCACGCCGCCGCACGACCCGTACGCGCCCGGGCTGCACCACTTCTGCTTCCGAGTGGTCGACGAGCGCGCCGTGGACCGCGCCTGCGCCGAGCTGCGCGCGCTCGGCGTCGCTGCCACCGATCCGCGCATCTACCCCGAGTACTCAGCCGACTACTACGCGACGTTCTTCGAGGACCCCGACGGGATCCGCCTCGAGATCACGAATTTCAGGGAAGTCCGCCGGCGCCGCATGCATGATTGGGAGGAGGCGACCAAGCCGCCGCGTCGGTAGCTCATCGGTCATACACCGGAATGAGCTCTTCGCCGATCGTGCGCAGCGAGCGCAAGATCGACTCGTGCGGCAGCGCGCCGAACTGCAGCAGGCACATGAGTCGGTCGACACCGATGTCGGCGTAGGCCTCGATCTTCCGCCGGCAGGACGCGACGTCGCCCACGATCACCGACGGCAGGGGGTCGAGGGTCTCGAAGATCTCCTCGTTCGAGACGCGTTCGCCGGCCGCGAGCCGCTTCAGGAGCGCGACTACGGGAACCTCCTGGGGAATCGCGGCCGCGGCTGCGCCGCCGCCCGATGCGAGCGAGCGCGTCGCGGCGGGATCGTTCGCCAGGAAGCCGCCGCGAATCTGCCCGTACCAGATCTCGGCCGGCGCGTTGAACACGCGCGGCGCCGTATTCACGTACCAGCACGCGGCGGCTGACGCCCCGCTCTCGATCGCCTCCTTCTGTGAGTCGCGCACGTGCACGAAGGTGAAGACGGCGCTCTGTGCGTTGACGAACTTGCCGGCGGGATCGGTACACTCGCGGAGGCCGCGGCGGTACTCGCGCTGGAGTGACTCCATCTGGCCCAGCGGCGTGAGCAGCGTGGTGCCGAGCGCGCCGACGCCGAGCGTGCCGGCCAGATGGAACGACTCGGGGCTCCCGCAGGTCTGCCAGAGCGGCGGATGCGGCGACTGCAGCGGCTTGGGAATCACGTTGCGTTCCGGTATCTCGATGTGCTCCGACTTCCAGCGGAACGCGTCCTGGGTCCACATCTGCGGGATCATGCGCATCGCCTCGACGAGCTGCGCGCGCGAGGTCGCGGGGTCTACGCCGAACGTATCCCACTCGTTGCCTCCGGAGCGCGCGAGGCCGAGCTCGAGCCGCCCACCGCTGATCACGTCGAGCAGCGCCGCGCGCTCCGCCACGCGCAGCGGGTGATTGATGCGAAACGGCGCGAGCACGCCCGCGTGACCCAGGTGAATCCGCCGCGTGTGCTGCGAGAGATAGGCGAGAAACACCTCGGGCGCGGAGCTCCACGAGAACTCGACCGCGCCGTGGTGTTCGACCTCCCACCAGCAGCGGAAGCCGAGCTCGTCGGCGAGCATCGCCTGCTCGCGCGTCTCGCGGAAGAGCTCCCGCTCGTGATCCGCGCGCGCGCTCGCGGCGTCGCCGCTCGCTTTCTGGATCTCGCAGAAGACGTCGAACTTCACGGTTGCGGCGAGCAGAGCACGCGGTCGCGCGCGTTGGCAAGCTGAAGCCGCCACGCGATTTGGTGTATGGTCGAGCGCGATGAGCTCCGACTGGGAAGTCCGCGCCATCTTCCACTTCACCGTGAACGCGTCCGACTTCGAGCGCTCGCTCGCGTTCTACCAGCTGCTCGGCTTCAAGCTCTTGCGCGACAACCGCGACGTCGTCTGGCCGCCGTTCGTCGCTGCGAACTTCGGCATGAAACGCGCGCAGGGGCGCGGCGCGCTGCTCGCGATCGGCCCCGAGGAGCACCACACCCGCCTCGATCTGATCGAGTGGCTGGAGCCGAAGCTCGTCGATCCGCAGGCGCACGTGCCGCAGGACGAGCGGGTGCCCCGCATCATTGCGCTGCGTACCCGAAACGTGCGCGCCGCCTACCTTGACTTGCGTGCGAAGGGCGTCGTGTTTCACGGCGCCCCGAATCCCCCGGACCCGAGAAGCGGAATCGAAGCGGTGGTGTGCTGCCGAGATCCCGACGGGAACATCGTCGAGCTGATCGAGTACATGGAAGGTCTTCTGGGCAGCCGCATCGACCACCTCGAGCGGCGCAAGGACGAGTCGGAGTGACCAGCGCCGACGTGCTGGTGCGCGCCTCGACGTACGGCAAGACGCCGACTCACTTCGCGGCGCGGGTGAACGACTTCACGCGGCGCGAGCGGATGCTGCGCGGACTGCGCGCGTTCCTGCCGTACTTCGGCGCGGGCTGCGCGCTCCTGCTCGTGCCGCCGCACATCGTCTGGCTCGCGACCTGGACGACGGTCGGGATCGTGTTCGGCCGCAAGCGCTACAAGCAGGCGCGCGAGTTCGTGTCACTCTCGGGCAGCTGTCCCTCGTGCGGCAAACCCGAGAAGCTGAAGCTCCCCGAAGCGCTGCCGGCGATCCAGCGCTGCGCCGATTGTGGCGCGTTTCTGAAGCTGGAAGACACGGCTGCGACCGCCTGACCCGGCTCGCCTGCTCAGCCGAAGCAGCGCATGACGTCGAGCTCGCGTCCGGCGCGCACGGCTCGATACTTCCTGAAGAAGCCCTCGTCGATTGCGCGCAGACTCTTCCGCGTGTTCGCGTTGCGGTAGCGGCCGAGTTGGCCGGGGCCGCCGTTGTAGGCCCCGTACGCCGCGCGGACCAGGTTGTCGAGGCCACCATCGCGCCGGTGCTCGCCCTTCGCGTACGCGAGATCGAGGTAGTAGCGCAGCAGGATCTCGCTCCCGGCGCGCGCGTTGTACGCGGGGTCCGCCAGCAGGAAGCGCGGGTCGTAGAAGCCGCGCCAGACTCGCGAGTTCACTTGCATCACGCCCACGGCGCCGGCGCGCGAGCGAATCGCGATGACCGTGCCCTTCACGCGCACGTAGTGACGCCAGCAGGTCTCCTGCCATGCGGTCGCGACCTGAAGATCGAGATAGGCGGCGCGGACATCGGCGGGAACCCTCTTGGGAGTCACGGCGTCCTCGGCCGCGCCGTGCAGCAGGCGCTGCATGAGCGGGAGATACTCGTTCAGCTCGCGGCGCAGCGGCGCCCAGCCGCGCAGGCGCCGCTCCTCCTGGGGGGTGAGTCGCGGCAGCGACCCCGGTTGCTGCGGCGCGGCATGAGCGCTGGGGACCACGAACGCGAACAGCGCGCGCAGCAGCGGGTCGAGCCGCGAGCTCGGCGGCCCGGGCGGCGCGGTCTCCGGCTCGCGCCGGGGCTCGGGCTGCGGAGCGGTTTCGGGGGGTGACTCCGGCGCCGGCGCGCCCTCGATCCCCGGGGGCGGGGCGAGCGGCTCGCCGAAGTCGAGCGCGCGGCGCAGCTCGGGGTCGACGGCCTCGGGGGCTTCGAGCGGATCCGCGGAGTCGCCCGGCGCGAGCACGCGCGCGAGCCGGCGCAGGCCGTCGCTCGTCATCTCGAGGCCGAACTCCGGGCCCAGCTCGTCGAGCGCCGCGAGCGCGTCGCCCGCGGCGATGAAGCCGAGATAGCGCAGCACGCCGTGCTCGCCCGCCCGTGCGCCGAGCTGCTGCAACACTCCCGAGAGACGCCGCCAGCTCGCGAGGAAGAGCGGCCGCACCGGATCCGCGTCGCCGGCGCTCGGGCTCGCGAGCGTCTCGACCAGCTCCTGGCGCGCCTGGACCAGCACCTCGAAGAGCTGCTCGCGCAGGCCGGCGTCACTCGTCTGCGTGCCCGCGCGTTTCACCACGTAGGTGATGAAGCCGTCCCAGCGCGAGAGGGCCGCGTCGAAAGCCAACAGCTCCTCGGGGCTGAGCTCGGGCTCCGGCGCGCGCGGCGGCGGCGAGACGGTAGCCTGCGCAAGGAGTCGCACGCGCAAGATGACCGCGTGCTCCGAGACCGAGACCGATTCGAGCGCGAGTGAGTCGACGAGCGCCTGCGCGCGGTTGGCGTTCCCGTCCGCGAGGAACAGCGGCAGCACGGCACGGAGGTCCGCCAGCGGCTCGCCCAGGTCGATCGTCAGCTTCTCGAGCCGCGGCGTGCCGTAGCGCTCGAGCCAGCTCGAGAGCGTTCGGGTGGTCGCGTGCTCCGTGCCGTCGGCTTCGAGCAGCTTCGAGTCGAGCACCCGGAAGTGGACGAGCGGGCGCTGCGCATCGAGCTGCGGCTCGAGCCGCGTCTCGAGCTTGCCGCTCCAGTCGACGCGGAACAGACAGATGCCGACGAACAGCGTGCCGAGCCTGGTCTCGACGTCGCTCACCACGGTAAGCGCGCCGCCGCCCGCGCGCAGCTCGGGATTGCGCAGAGTCACGCGCTTGCACTCGACGCCGTCGGTGTAGACGACCGCCGTCTGCTCGGGATCGGTGAACGCGCTCTGCACGAGCAGCTCGCGCAGGAAGCGCTCGTCGATGCGGATCGGCACGACCACCTCGCGAGCGAGGGCCGAGCCGGCGAGACCGAGCGTGAGCGCAAGCGCGGCGAAGAGGCGCATCGACGGCGCCCGAGGGTAACCTGCGCGCGTCGGAGTGCCTGGTGTGACGCTCTTCTGCTACGGATCCCTCGAGTTCGCGGAAGTCATGCGCGCCGTGACGGGCCGGTCCTTCCCCCATGAGCCCGCGCGCCTCGAGGGCTGGGTGCGCCTGCGCCTGCGCGGTCGCGAATACCCGGGTCTGCGGCCGCGCACATGGGCGTGCACGCCGGGGACGCTGTGGCGCCGGATCGACGACGTCTCGGCGGCGCGCCTCGACGCCTTCGAGGGGGCGCTCTACGAGCGCCGCTCCTTGCCCGTGCGCACCCGCGACGGCGTTTCGGTCACTGCGCAAGTGTACGTGGTGACGGAAGCGCGCCGCTCGGAGCTGTCGAACGAGCCGTGGGAGAAGGCGCGCTTCGCGCGGGCGTCGCTCGCCGAGTTCCTGCGCGCGCTCAGTCGTTGAAGGTCAAGTCGTCGTTGGTCTTGCACTTTTGCGAGTCGATCGCGCTCTTCACCTGCAGATAGCCTGGCCAGCCGTAGCCGGGGATGAAGCCGAGCCAGAACTTCTTCTGCGGCGCGTTGCTCAAAGGTCCAAACCCGCGCAGATACCATTCGCCGACGCCCGGGTGGAGAATCGACCACCACATGGCGCCCTGAGCGGATCGGCCGTCGCAGGCGCGCGCGTCCGAGGCGAGCGCGACGAGCGTGAACACGAGAGTCACGACGGCCATTGCACGAATTCGCATGACTTCACCTCCACCGAACGCGTCCTCGCGTCGGCTCTGCTGGGAATGCTTTGCATGATGCAGAATCGGTGCCCGCTTGCGCCTGTTCCGTGAGCCGTGTACCCAAGGCGCGTCCCGAACGCGGGAGGAGGGCGAGCATGCGGGGGGCAGCGCGCGCGGCGGTTTGCGTCGTCTCATGGGCGCTCTGCGCGCTCGCGTGCGGCGGCGGCAAGAGCGGCGACTCGATCGTGGTCGGCCACGTCGCGTCGATGACGGGTGACACCGCGACGTTCGGCCGCAGCGCCGACCAGGGCATCCGCATGGCGATCGAAGAGGTCAACGCCGGCGGGGGAGTGCTCGGCAAGAAGCTCGAGGTCGTGACCGAGGACGACCGGTCCGTGACCGAGGAGGCGCGCAGCGCGGCGCAGAAGCTGATTCAGCGCGACCAGGTGATCGCGCTGCTCGGCGAGGTCGCCTCGTCGCGCTCGCTCGCGGCCGCTCCCGAGGCGCAGCGCGCGAAGGTGCCGATGATCTCGCCGGGCTCGACCAACCCCAAAGTCACCGAGGTGGGTGACTACATCTTCCGCGCGTGCTTCATCGATCCGTTCCAGGGCGCGGTCATGGCGCGCTTCGGGGCGGACGAGCTGCACGCGAAGCGCTTCGCGATCCTGTTCGACTTCAAGCAGGACTACTCGGTCGGCTTGGCCGAGTTCTTCCGCGAGACCGTCAAGAAGAGCGGCGGCGAGATCGTCGCCGACGAGCGCTACACGAGCGGCGACATCGAGTTCCGCGCGCAGCTCACCACGATCCGCGCGGCGAGCCCCGACGTGATCTTCGTGCCGGGCTACTACACCGAGCTGGGTCTGATTGCGAAGCAGGCTCGCGAGCTCGGCATCGCGGTGCCTTTGCTCGGCGGCGACGGCTGGGACTCCGAGAAGACGCTCGAGATCGGCGGCGACGCGGTCGAGGGCTACTTCTTCTCGACTCACTACGCCGCCGACTCCGACAACCCGCGCGTGCAGGAGTTCGTGAAGCGCTTTACCGAGAAGTACGGCGCAACCCCCGACGCGATGGCGGCGCTCGGCTACGATTCCGCGGGGATCCTGGCAGACTCACTGAAGCGCGCGGGCTCGACCGAGCCGGCGAAGCTGCGCGACGCCATCGCCGCGACGTCCGGGTTCGACGGAGTGACCGGGAAGATCTCGATCGACGCGAACCGCAACGCGCGCAAGGACGCGGTGGTGCTGAAGATCGACGGCGGGAAGTTCCGCTACTACCGCACGGTCTCGGCGGAGTAGCGGCCGCCGCTCGCTCGTGGAGAACCTGCTCCAGCAGCTCTTGAACGGCGTGACCTGGGGCTCGATCTACGCACTGATCGCCCTGGGCTACACCATGGTGTACGGGGTGCTCCGGCTCATCAACTTCGCGCACGGCGAGGTGTACATGATGGGCGCGATGAGCGGCTACTACACCGCTCACTGGCTCGGCTTCGCGGGGGCGCCGAGCCTGACGGGGCTCGTCGTGGTGTTGGTCGCGTCGATGGCGGTGTGCGGCCTGCTGGGCGCGCTGATCGAGCGCGTCGCGTACCGGCCGCTGCGCGGCGCGGGCAGGCTCGCGCCGCTGATCACCGCGATCGGCGTGTCACTCCTGCTGCAGAACGCCGGGCAGCTGGTCTTCGGCGCGGATCCGAAGTTCTTCCCGCCGCTCCTGCGCGCTCAGGAGGTGTTTCGCGCGGGCGAGGTGGCGATCTCGAACATCCAGCTCACGGTGCTCGTGACGGCGCTCCTCTTGATGGGCGCGCTCGAGTACATCGTGCAGCGCACGCGCTTCGGCCGCGCGATGCGCGCGGTCTCGTACGACGCGCCGGCCGCCGCGCTGATGGGCGTGCCGGTCGACCGCGTGATCGCCGGGACCTTCGTGCTCGGCTCGATGCTGGCGGCCGCCGCGGGCATCCTCGTCGGGCTCTCGAACCCGAAGATCGACCCGCTGATGGGGCTGATGCCGGGGCTGAAGGCGTTCGTCGCGGCGGTGCTCGGCGGCATCGGCAGCGTGCCGGGCGCGATGGTCGGAGGCTTGCTCCTGGGAGTCATCGAGACACTCGTGACCGGCTATCTCTCGAGCACGTACCGCGATGCGATCGCCTTCGTGATCCTGGTGGTCATCCTGCTGTACCGGCCGACGGGACTCTTCGGTGCGTCGACGACCGAGAAGGTGTAGCCGGTGAGCCCGGCGTCTCTCGGGCGCAGCGCCGCGCTCGTGCTCGGCCTCGCGGCGCTGCACTGGCTCGCGCCGCTGGTGCTGAACCCGTACTACGTGACGATCCTCGCGCGCATCGGCATCGCGATCATCGCGGCGGTGAGTCTGCAGCTCGTGAACGGCTTCACCGGCCAGTTCTCGATCGGGCACGCGGGCTTCATGGCGCTGGGCGCGTATTCGTCCGCGGCGTTCTCGGTGTATCTCGGCGCGAGCGTGCTGGACTCGCTCGGCGGCGGCGCGCTCGCCCGGCTCGCGTACTTCCCGTTCCCGCTGGTCTGCGGCGGGCTGGTCGCGGCTGCCGCCGGCCTGGTGGTCGCGGTGCCCACCTTGCGGCTGCGCGGCGACTATCTCGCGATCGCGACGCTGGGCGCCGGCGAGATCATCCGCATCGCGATCCTGAACATCGACGCGGTC